>DHIM01000053.1:443-873 GCA_002403785.1 Clostridium sp. UBA4746 | reverse complement strand
CAATTACATAAACAAATAAACGCTGTTGTACCTTTTAAAGTACAACGCGTTTATTTAAAATAGTATTATTCTGCACTTTTATGTGATTCTATCATATCTATCTCACCAAATTCACTTTACAGCCAAACTATTCATCCTTTAATATGTAGTTATTTATCGCATAAGCTATTCCAGACTCATCATTAGATTTAGTTATATATTTAGCTCGAAATTTAATATCCTCTACGGCATTTTCCATAGCTATTGGCATACCAACACATTTAAGCATTTCCATATCATTGTAATTATCTCCGAAAACAATGACTTCACTTAAGTCTACATGTAATTTCCGAGATAAAATTTCTAAAGCATTCCCTTTAGAGATATTTGATGCCATAATATCTAAAAGACAATTTGAGGAACTCACCACCGTAAGATCATCATATTTTGA
>DHIM01000053.1:0-238 GCA_002403785.1 Clostridium sp. UBA4746 | reverse complement strand
ACCGTAAGATCATCATATTTTGAAAAAAACTCTTCTAGTAGTGTAACCTCCTCATGATTTTCACAGACTAACAGAATTTTCAAAGCATCTATATCATTAATATTTTCAACTATTTTATTATCTATATATTTCATAGGTAATTGTTCATCTTTTGATAATAATTTATTAAGATTTTCATATTTTTTACCCAATGGATTATTTTTGTTGTAATATACCATTTCAGCCGTATAAATAATAT
>DHIM01000066.1:1063-4678 GCA_002403785.1 Clostridium sp. UBA4746 | reverse complement strand
AAAAAAAAATAAAAAAAAAATTTTTTTTAGGGCGTAGCGTAAGCGTCTAAAAATATCGTCACATACTTAAGACTTTTTAAGTCCTAAAGAGTATATCCTTACTACTTCTAGAAAAAAAAATATATAAACAATACTTTAAATTAAACATGAGAATTTTTAAAAGTCATCCTTTATTAAAATTGGTGAATTCTTATATAATCGATTCACCACAACCCGCTAACTTAAGTTATTTATGAAATTTTGGTTCTTTATTAGCTTTTTGTTTAGCTATACAAATAGTTACTGGTGTAACTTTAGCTATGCATTACAACCCGAGCGTATTAGAAGCTTTTAATAGTGTAGAGCATATTATGCGTGATGTTAACAACGGATGATTAATTCGTTACTTACACAGTAATACAGCCTCAGCTTTCTTTTTCTTAGTATACCTACACATAGGTAGAGGTTTATACTATGGATCATATAGAGCTCCTAGAACATTAGTTTGAACATTAGGTACAATTATATTCATACTTATGATTGTTACTGCTTTCTTGGGTTATGTTTTACCATATGGTCAAATGAGTTTATGAGGTGCAACTGTTATTACAAATCTTATGAGTGCAATACCATGAATAGGACAAGATATTGTTGAATTTCTTTGAGGTGGTTTTTCTGTTAATAATGCAACTTTAAACAGATTTTTCGCCTTACATTTTGTTTTACCATTTGTCTTAGCCGCATTAGTTTTAATGCATTTAATTGCACTTCATGATAGTGCAGGTTCAGGTAACCCTTTAGGTGTTTCAGGTAACTACGATAGATTACCCTTTGCTCCATATTTCTTATTTAAAGATTTAGTAACTATCTTTTTATTTATAATTATATTGAGTGTATTTGTATTCTTCATGCCTAATGTATTAGGTGATAGTGAAAACTATGTTGTGGCTAACCCTATGCAAACTCCACCTGCGATAGTTCCAGAGTGATATCTTTTACCATTCTACGCTATATTAAGATCAATACCTAACAAATTATTAGGTGTTATTGCAATGTTTGGTGCAATATTAATGTTATTAACTATGCCATATACTGATTTAAGTCAAACTAGAGGTATACAATTTAGACCATTAAGTAAAATTGCTTTCTATATATTTATAGCTAACTTTTTAATATTAATGGTTTTAGGGGCTAAACACGTTGAGTCACCTTTTATAGAATTTGGGCAAATTAGTACAGTAATTTACTTTTCTCACTTCTTAATTATAGTACCTTTAGTAAGTTTATTAGAAAACAGTTTAATAGAATTAGCTATAAAAAAATAATTAACTTAAATATGGATAATAGTCCTCATAATATACACTCTTAGGCTAGTATTTGCAAGAGTGTTTATATATATAACAGGTTTGACTCTTATCATGATTTAACCCCCAAACAATTACGTTCTTTTTCAGTTAACTAAACGGTCCGTTAAATCATTAAAGGATGAATAGACGGTAGTTCAAAGAAAATAAAAGGAGGGTTTTATCACTGAAATAATCTATTTAAAATTATCTATAATAAATCCGTTATTTTAGACTATATTCTTCTTTTACCATTATGGTAGGAGTATGAGGGCTTTTTACATTTTTAATCTATATTTTCCTCCGGAGGGTCTTTAAACACCCTCCGGAGGAAAAAAAAAGAATTAGCTTAAAGGTAAAGCTATTTTTCTTATGTACTATTAAGAAAAGTAAAATAAAAGTTCGAATCTTTTATTCTTTAAATGTTAATTTTATCTATCATATATTTACTATTATCCAACGCCGTCACTTTAAGACGAGATAAGTCTATACTTTTTAGTAGAGTTGCTATTATAGTTTTACTTTACTGTTCTTTACTGGCCTTAAATAGCTTATACATTAGCTCTTTAGATAGGGGTATTGGATTATTTGGGGGTTTATTTCATGCAACTAGTACTACACAAATATTCCATATATTTATATTTATAATTAGTATGGCAATAATACAATTAACAGGGTTTTATCCTCGAAAGGTGTGAATACCAGAATATTCTTCCATTAACAAATTATTCCGTTATAATTTATTATACTATAGAACTAAAATACTGGATAAAATGGGTGAACAATTTAAAATAATAGAATACCCTTTAATTTTATTATTCATTATAACAGGAGCAGTATTCTTAATATCTAGTAGTGATTTAGTTTCTATATTTCTTTCTATAGAGTTACAAAGTTATGGTTTATACTTACTTAGTACATTATATAGAAATTCGGAGTCAGCAACCAGAGGGGGTCTAACTTATTTTCTATTGGGAGGTTTAAGTTCGTGTTTCATTTTATTAGGTACCAGTTTATTATATGCAAATTCGGGTACTACTAATTTGGACGGAATATATGTTGTAACTAGTATTAGTGATTTATCTTTTGCTTCTGTAGGAGCAAATGAGATAGTTCTGCCCACAGGCTCAGATCTAAACCATCAGGTCTTAAATTGGTATAAATCGGATTACATAAATATCTCTTTCCTGATATTAACGGTAGGTTTCTTGTTTAAAGTAAGTGCGGCACCATTTCATTTTTGATCACCGGACGTTTATGATGCCATACCTACAATTGTGACCACTTTTGTAGCAATTATTGCAAAAATCTCTATCTTTATATTTTTACTAGAATTAGTACATTATACTAGTAATTCCTTATTTAATTATGAATTTAGTTGAACTACAAGTTTATTGGTAAGTTCTTTACTTTCATTAATAATTGGAACAGTATTGGGTTTAAGTCAAGTAAGAATAAAAAGATTATTTGCTTATAGTACAATATCACACTTAGGGTTTATATTATTGGCATTAAGTATTAATAGTATAGAATCTATACAAGCATTTATATTCTATTTAATGCAATACTCAATTAGTAACTTAAACGCTTTTGTAATATTAATAGCGATAGGTTTTTCCCTATTTTATTATACTAATAAAACGGAGGAATATCAGGAATTATCGGAAAAAGATAATTCACCTATCCAACTAGTAAGTCAATTAAAAGGTTATTTTTACATAAATCCTGCCTTAGCCTTAAGTTTAACCATAACCATTTTTTCATTTGTAGGTATACCACCTCTAATAGGTTTTTTTGCCAAACAGATGGTATTAAGTGCGGCTCTGGATAGTGGTTATGTATTTATGGCTTTAGTAGCTATATTAACTAGTGTGATTAGTGCAGTTTATTACTTAAATATCATAAAACAAATCTTTTTCGACCAGCCAGACTATAAAATAGAGGGAGAAATCCAAACACTTAACTTCCCAGGTAATATCATGAGAAAGGGAGTCGTGCTGGACAAATTAACCTTTAAAGCGGAAGATATTATATTATCTAGCCCATTAACTATTACAATATCCACATTATCTCTGATAATACTATTATTTATGTTCAATCCTGAAGAGTGATTAAGTATGGCTAATATATTAGCACTTATAATATTCAATACATAAATGACATCAGCAACTTTTTTTTTTGTATTTATACCAATACTAGCTATAATTTTATTAGCAGTTAATTTAATATTTGCTCCACATAATCCCTATCAGGAAAAAGATAGTGTATTTGAATGTGGTTTTCACTCTTTTTT
>DHIM01000066.1:0-918 GCA_002403785.1 Clostridium sp. UBA4746 | reverse complement strand
CCAAGAATGTGGTTTTCATTCTTTTCTGGGACAAAATAGAACACAATTTAGTATTTCTTTCTTTATTTTTGCACTACTTTTTTTACTATTTGACTTAGAAATACTTTTAGTTTATCCCTATGTTGTTAGTGCACATACCAATGGTATATACGGTTTGGTAATAATGCTAGTCTTTTTTTTAGCTTTAACATTAGGTTTTGCATTTGAGTTAGGTAAAAATGCCTTAAAAATAGATAGCAGACAAATGGTTAATTTAAATAACAAACCAACTGCCAAAACTATGTTTATCTCGGGTTTTGAAAATTTTCATAAATTATTTAATATAATTTATAGCAAATCAGAGTGAGCTTTAAATAGTCCACCTAAACCACATGCCTTTGTAAGTTTATCATTACAAAGCTTTTTCCCTTCGGCAATATGATTATCTCGTAACAATCAACAAATAGAAAGTGAAATTGATCAGTGTATAGTTGAACAAATTACAGTTAGAGAAGAGGTTAGGCAAGCTGAAGGTGATGTTGACGATGCCAAAGAACGGTTTGGTGATACGAGTGAAGAGTATTTCCAAAAAACTGATAGATTGGAAGCTTTGAATAAAAAAGATAACGACCTAGATGACCAACTTGACGCACTTGAAGCTGAATTGAATGCTAACCACGATGCATCTGAATCAACAGAAGATTAAAGTAATAATAAATAATGAAAAAAAATTTTATTAAGTTTTGAAACGCATTAAAAAAAAATTTGGGTGCAATTATTATAACTGTATTAATTCTTAAATATATTAAAGAAAATATCTTAAATTTTAAACTAAATAACAATAATCATATTTATAATTTTTTTATTTTGTTTAATCAATACATAGAGAAACATATAGAACCAAAAATTTATGGTTTATTTAGTGTTATTATTATGATC
>DHIM01000177.1:3108-4344 GCA_002403785.1 Clostridium sp. UBA4746 | reverse complement strand
CATTATTGGTGCTATTGGTAAGATGGTTGATTACATCTATGCTCACTGTACTAAAATTTTCACTACATCAAATAGTTTCGTGAAATCAATTGCAAACCGTGGTGTTCCAGAAGAGAAGATAGAGTACTGGCCACAATATGCAGAAGACTTTTATATACCATTGGAGAAAACAAGCATTCAAGAAATTCAAGATTATGATGCTTTTAATATAATTTTTGCTGGTAATATTGGCAATGCCCAAGGTTTAGATATATTGCCAAAAACAGCAGTGTTACTTAAAGAAAAAAAATTACATAGAAAGATTCGCTTCAACATTGTTGGAGATGGAAGATACAAACCAACTTTAGACGAATTAGTAAATTCTAATAATGTGTCAGATATGTTTAATTTTATACCAAAACAACCAGCAACTAGGATTCCAGAATTCATGGCAGCGAACGACGCCGCTTTTTTATGCTTAACAAACAGTCCACTGTTTGCAATGACAATTCCTGCAAAACTCCAGTCGTATATGGCATGTGGGATATCAGTTATCGCTTCTGCTGATGGAGAAACAGATCAAATAATTACAGAGTCAAAAGCGGGGGTATGTAGTCCTGCTGGTGATGCTCAAAAGCTTGCAGAAGTAATTATTGAATTATCAAGTAAATCCCATGAGCAACTCAACCAATTAGGAACTAGGTCAAGAGAATACTATGACAGCAACTTTAATAAACAAGAATTATTAAATAGAATGGATAAATATTTTAAAAGCAAAGAAATAATGGAGGCGTAGCTTATTATGTTTAAAAATAAAACGTTACTAATAACAGGCGGAACAGGTTCCTTTGGAAACGCGGTAATGAAAAGATTTCTTGATACTGATATAGAAGAAATTCGTATATTTTCAAGAGATGAAAAAAAGCAAGATGATATGAGAAAGTTATATAAAAACGATAAAATTAAGTTTTACATAGGTGATGTAAGAGATATAGCCTCTGTAAAAAATGCTATGCACGGAGTAGATTATATTTTTCACGCAGCTGCATTAAAACAGGTTCCATCTTGCGAGTTCTTCCCGCTTGAAGCTGTAAAGACTAATGTAATAGGAACAGATAATGTACTTACCGCGGCAATCGATTATGGAGTAAAAAAGGTAATATGTCTTTCTACTGACAAGGCAGCATATCCAATAAATGCTATGGGCATTTCAAAGGCTATGATGGAAAAAGTATTTGTGGCTAAGTCTAAAACCTG
>DHIM01000177.1:0-2934 GCA_002403785.1 Clostridium sp. UBA4746 | reverse complement strand
GCAAAGTCTAAAACAGTGTCGCAAGATAAAACTCTTATTTGTGGTACTAGATATGGAAATGTTATGGCATCACGAGGTTCAGTAATTCCACTATTTATTGAACAGATAAAGAATGGAGAATCTTTAACTATAACAGATCCTAATATGACTAGATTCCTTATGAGTCTTGATGAGGCCGTGGAACTTGTAATATTCGCATTTGGAAATGCTCAAGCAGGCGATATAATGGTTCAAAAATCTGAAGCTTCAACAATAGGTGACTTGGCTCAAGCAGTGAAAGAACTATTTAACGCAGACAATGAAATTAAAATAATTGGTACTAGACATGGAGAAAAGTTATACGAAACACTTCTTACTAAAGAGGAGTATGTAGTGGCAAAGGACATGGGAGGGTTTTTCAAGGTTCCAGCAGATAAAAGAGATCTAAATTACGATAAATATTTTGTAGAGGGAGATGAGAAACTAACCACAGAACAAGAATATGACTCTCATAATACTGAAATTCTTAATGTGGAACAGATTAAAGAAAAGCTATTAAAGCTTGATTATATAAAAGAAGAATTGAAATTGTGGCAGGTTGAAAATGAAGCTGCTGCAACAAAGTAATTTTAATATAGAAAGGCGGGAACTTTTAATGAAGATTCTTGTTACAGGAGCTAATGGGTTTGTGGGTAAAAATCTTATAGCAGAGCTTAATAATAGAGGATATAAAGACATTTATAAATTTGACATTGATACTGATAAATCTTTATTAGACGAATATGCTAAAAATTGTGAATTTGTTTTTCATCTTGCAGGAGTAAACAGGCCAAAAGATGAGAAAGATTTTATGGAAGGTAATTTTGGATTTACATCTGAACTTTTAAATTTGTTAAGAGAGCACAATAACAAAGCTCCAATTTTAATTACTTCTTCTATTCAAGCTGAAAGAGACAATCCTTATGGCAAGAGCAAAAAAGCTGGAGAAGAATTATTACTTGATTATAGTAAAAAAACAGGAGCAAAAGCCTTAGTATACAGATTAGATAACCTTTTTGGAAAGTGGAGTAGACCTAATTACAATACTGTTGTAGCTACATATTGTTATAATATAGCAAGAAATTTAGATATACAGGTTAATAATCCTGAGGCAGAACTAACACTTTGCTATATAGATGATGTTATAGATGAATTTATAAGAGCATTAGAAGGTAATCCTACTAAAAAGAATGAATACTGCTCCGTTCCAATGGTTCATCAAATTAAGTTGGGTGATTTAGCAGATAGGATTAAAAGCTTTAAAGATAGTAGAAATAACTTAAGTGTTCTGGATATGGAAGATACACTTACTAAAAAATTATACAGTACATATTTAAGCTTTTTACCAGAGGATAGTTTTTCCTATGATTTAAAGATGAACAAAGACAACAGAGGCTCCTTTACTGAATTTATAAGAACTCCTGATAGAGGTCAAGTATCAGTAAATGTAGCAAAACCAGGAATTACAAAGGGAAATCATTGGCATCACACAAAAAATGAAAAATTCTTAGTCGTTAGTGGTACTGGAATGATTCGTTTTAGAAAGATAGATTCAGATGAGATAATTGAATATAAAGTATCAGGAGAAAAACTTCAGGTAGTGGACATACCAATAGGATATACTCACTCTATTGTAAACATAGGTGATACTGATATGGTTACAGTGATGTGGGTTAATGAAGCATTTAATCCTAAGAAATCAGATACTTATTTTTTGGAGGTTTAATAGATGAAGAAACTAAAGGTAATGACAGTAGTTGGAACTAGACCAGAAATAATAAGGTTATCTGCTGTTATAAATAAATTAGAAGAATCAGAAGCAATAGAACATATTCTTGTACATACAGGACAGAATTATGATTACGAATTAAATGAAGTGTTCTTTAAGGACTTCAAATTAAAAAAACCAGATTATTTTCTCAATGCTGCTACTGGAACAGCAGTAGAAACAATAGGAAATATTCTTGTTAAAATAGATCCTATTATGGAAGAAGTAAAACCAGATGCTTTCTTAGTACTTGGGGATACAAACAGTTGCCTTACAGTTATAGCGGCTAAGAGGAGACATATACCAATATTTCATATGGAAGCTGGAAACAGATGCTTCGATCAAAGAGTACCAGAAGAAACGAATAGAAAGATTGTAGACCATACATCAGATATTAATTTAACATATAGTGATATAGCAAGAGAATATTTACTTAGAGAAGGATTACCAGCAGACAGAATAATAAAAACAGGAAGTCCTATGTTTGAAGTAATTAATTCAAGAAAAAAAGACATAGAAAAATCAGATGTGTTAGAAAGATTGAACTTAAAAGAAGAACAATACTTTGTAGTATCAGCACATAGGGAAGAAAATATAAGTTCAGAAGTAAATTTCTTAAATTTAGTTGAGAGCTTAAATGCTATAGCAGAAAAATATAAACTACCAATAATAGTAACTACACATCCACGAACAAGAAAAATGATAGAGTCAAAAGAGATAGAATTTAATCCGCTAATATCGCTTATGAAACCGTTAGGATTTAATGATTATGTAAAGCTTCAAACTAAGTCAAAGGTAGTACTTAGTGATAGTGGAACTATAAGTGAGGAGTCTTCAATTCTTGGTTTTAAAGCCCTTAATTTAAGAGAGGCTCATGAAAGACCAGAAGCTATGGAAGAAGCAGTAGTTATGATGGTAGGGTTAAAAAAGGAAAGAATAATGCAGGGACTTGAAATTTTAGAAACACAAAAGAAGGATACGTTAAGAAAAGTAGCAGACTATAGTATGCCAAATGTATCGGATAAGGTACTTAGAATAATATTATCTTATACTGATTACGTCAATAGAGTGGTGTGGGGGAAATAGAATGAAAGTCTTACAGATAAATTCTGTTTGTGGCTATGGAAGTACAGGCAGAATAGCAACAG
>DHIM01000277.1:6008-15194 GCA_002403785.1 Clostridium sp. UBA4746 | reverse complement strand
TCAGGAGTTGTTACTTCAATAATCAAATAATACAAACAAAAATTCAAAATGAAACTAAAATATACATGCTAATAATAAGTAAGAGGAATGTTTAATGAAAAACACCTTGAACTAATTCATTGACATATGTATTAAGTTGTGATAAATTGTTTAAGTAAAATAAAAAATGCTATAGATGGCTTAGCGCTTAATAAGCATGAGCTTTCTTAAATAGATGAGAAACCGGGAGGTGTAGATTGTGAGAGTAAAAGTAACTTTAGCTTGTACTGATTGCAAACAAAGAAATTACAATACAATGAAAAACAAAAAAAATAACCCAGATAGAATTGAAATGCAGAAATACTGTAAGTTCTGCCACAAACATACACTTCATAAAGAAACAAAATAATACAGCATACACACAAAACGGTAGGGATGTGAATAAAATGGCTGTTACTGGGAATGTTACAAAAAAGAAAAAATCTAACCAAAAAGGTATAGTGAAGTTTTTCAAGGAACTTAAATCAGAAGCGAAAAGAATAACTTGGCCTTCAAAACCAGATGTTAAAAAGGCAACTTTTGCAGTGGCAAGTTTTTCTTTCCTTTTTGTAATCTTTGTAGGTTTGTTGGATTATGGTTTTAATAACCTCTATAAACTAATCTTTAAATAAGGTAAAGGAAGGAGGTAGGGGACGGAACATTCCACCCCTTAGGCTATGGCAGATAAAGCTAAATGGTACGTTGTACATACATATTCTGGTTATGAAAATAAAGTTAAAGTCAACCTAGAAAAGGCAATTGAAAATAGAAATCTTGAGGAATACGTACACGATATTCAAGTTCCTATGGAAGAAGTAGTTGAAGTAAAGGATGGAAAAAAGAAAATAACTTTAAAAAAAGTATTTCCAGGTTATGTGATGGTTAAAATGCTTATGACAGATGAATCTTGGTATATTGTTAGAAATACAAGAGGTGTTACAGGGTTTGTAGGACCGGGGTCTAAACCGGTGGCTCTCACTGAAGATGAAGTTAGAACTATGGGAATAGCAGAAAAGACTGTAGTTGTTGACTATGAAATAGGTGAGAATATACAAGTAACATTTGGACCATTAGAAGGATTTGTTGCTTTAATACAAGAAATTCATCCGGAAAAGCAAAAGATTAAAGCACTTATAAACATGTTTGGCAGGGAAACTCCAGTTGAACTAGAATTCAATCAAATACAAAAACTAGACTAGGTACTTAATAAAACGAAAGTTTTGTAAGTGGGAGGATTTTAAATCCGATTACCACAATATGGGAGGTATAAATTCATGGCTAAGAAAATAACAGGAATGATAAAACTTCAACTTCCTGCAGGTAAAGCTACTCCGGCACCACCAGTTGGACCAGCACTTGGACAACACGGTGTTAATATCATGGGATTCTGTAAAGAATTTAATGCAAAAACTGCTGATCAAGCAGGCATGATAATACCAGTAGTAATAACAGTATATCAAGATAGATCTTTTAGTTTCATACTAAAAACTCCACCAGCAGCAATATTATTGAAAAAAGCAGTTGGGTTAGAAAGTGGTTCAGGAGTTCCAAACAAAACTAAAATTGCTACAGTTTCTAAAGCTAAAGTAAGAGAAATAGCAGAATTAAAGATGCCTGACTTAAATGCAGGATCAATAGAAGCTGCTATGAGTATGATAGCTGGTACTGCAAGAAGTATGGGAATAGTTGTAGAAGAATAATTTATAATTAATTACGTGGGAGGTAAAAACCGTTATTACCACGAAGGAGGATACTATTATGGGAAAAAATTACATAGAAAGCGCTAAACTTATAGATAGAAACGCTTTATATACACCAGCGGAAGCTATGGACCTTGTAGTGAAAACATCTAAGGCTAAATTCGATGAAACTATAGAACTTGCTGTAAGCCTTGGTGTTGATCCGAGACATGCAGACCAACAAGTTAGAGGTGCAGTAGTGCTTCCTCATGGAACAGGTAAAGTTGTTAAAGTTTTAGTTTTTGCTAAAGGTGATAAAGCTAAAGAAGCAGAACTAGCAGGAGCGGATTTCGTTGGAACTGATGAATTAGTCGATAAAATTCAAAAGGAAAATTGGTTCGGATTTGATGTAGTTGTTGCTACTCCAGACATGATGGGTGTTGTTGGTAAATTAGGTAGAGTACTTGGACCTAAGGGATTGATGCCAAATCCAAAGTCAGGAACTGTTACATTTGATGTTACTAGAGCAATAAATGAAATCAAGGCTGGTAAAGTTGAGTATAGAGTTGATAAGACTTCTATAATTCATGTACCAATTGGAAAAAAATCTTTTGGTGCTGAGAAATTAATTCAAAATTTCCATGCTTTAATGGAAGCAGTAGTTAAAGCTAAACCATCAGCAGCTAAAGGACAATATTTAAAATCAGTATCAGTTTCAGGTACTATGGGACCTGGAATAAAAGTCAACCAAGCTAAAGTGTTAGACTAGTATTGACAAATAACCTTATGCATGATATGATATTTAAAGTAAATTGAATAATATTCCGTAGATAGTAGGTGCGAAAGCATAATAAACAACATGCCTACCGAGGATTCCGATAAATGTATTTATGTACAAATATTAGGTCTCTTCGTGTCTGCGGAGAGATTTTAATTTTTTATAAAGCAGTTAAAAACTGTTAGGAGGTGGATACACAGTGTTAAGCAATAATAGACAATTAAAAGAAGTTAAAGTAGCAGAAATCAAAGAAAAATTAGCAAAAGCTCAAAGTGTAGTACTTAGTCAATATCAAGGTCTAAATGTAGAAGAAGATACAGAGCTAAGAAAAAACCTTAGAGAAGCTGGAGTAGAATATAAGGTTTATAAAAACACTCTAGTTATTCTAGCAGCTAAGGAATTAGGAATTGAAGGTATAGTACCACACCTACAAGGATCTATTTCATTGGCTTTTGGATATGAAGACCCAACTGTTGCAGCTAGAGTTTTAAATGATTTTGCAAAAACTCATAAAAAATTAGAGCTTAAAGCAGCTATAATGCAAGGAGATATATTAGATAGTGCTCAAGTTAACGCGCTAGCCGCTATACCACCAAGAGATGTTCTTATTGCAAAATTACTTGGAAGCTTCAAAGCTCCATTATCAAATCTTGCATATTTATTGAATTCAATTAAAGAGCAAAAGGAATCAGTAGAATAATATTTTTAATATTACTCTGAGATATACATATCAACTAATTTTAATTGATTTAAATTAAGTTTTTAGTGAAAGTGATTATGCCTTTAATAAAGGCGAATAGAAAATATATACATGAAAAAAATTCGGAGGTGCATTTATAATGACAAGAGAAGAAATTATTCAAGCTATAAAAGATATGAGTGTTTTAGAATTAAATGAATTAGTAAAAACTTGCGAAGAGGAATTTGGCGTAAGTGCTTCTGCACCAGTTGCAGCTGCAGGAGCTGCTACAGTTGCTGTTGAAGAAAAAACTGAATTTGACGTAATTTTAACTGCAGTAGGACCTAACAAGATTAAGGTTATTAAAGTTGTTAGAGAATTAACAGGACTTGGATTAAAAGAAGCTAAAGATATAGTTGACGGAGCTCCTAAAACAATAAAAGAAGCCGTTAATAAAGATGATGCTGCAGCAATGAAAGCTAAATTAGAAGAAGTTGGCGGAGAAGCAGAAGTAAAATAATATTATTTAAAAACAAGGGGGTACTTTTACTTAAGAGTGCCCTTTTTTAAAATGTTATGTTGACATAGAATTATAATTATGATAACATAGCGTGATATAAGAAAATTAGTAATTAGCGTTTAGAAATAATGCAATTACTGGTTAAAATGAATAAAAATAACAAAAATGGTTATAATAACATGAAGAATGTGTGAATCCAGAAGCATAAGGTCCTAGGGGAAAGTGTGTTTTTGGTTATTTTAGTTTATGCAAGGGGTGAAAGCTGATGGTACATCCTGTCCAATTAGGTAAAAGAACAAGAATGAGTTTTTCAAAAATAAGTGAAGTAACTGATATGCCAAATTTAATTGAGATACAGTTAGACTCTTATGATTGGTTTTTAAAAGAAGGACTTCAAGAGGTTTTTGACGACATAAATCCTATCCAGGATTATACTGGAAATCTTGTTCTAGAGTTTGTAGGATACAAGCTTGATATAGAAAATATTAAGTATACTGTAGAACAATGTAAAGAAAGAGACACAACTTACGCTGCGCCTTTAAAAGTTAAGGTTAGATTGCGTAATAATGAAACTGGAGAAATTAAAGAGCAAGAAGTCTTTATGGGGGACTTCCCGCTAATGACAGAACAGGGAACATTTGTTATTAATGGAGCAGAAAGAGTTATAGTAAGTCAATTGGTTAGATCACCAGGGGTTTACTACAATTATTCAGTTGATAAGACAGGAAAAAAACTTTATTCGGCTACTGTAATTCCAAACAGAGGAGCATGGCTGGAGTATGAGACAGATTCTAATGATATTGTATATATTAGAATCGACAAAACTAGAAAACTTCCTATAAGTATCTTAGCAAGAGCTATGATGGATAATGGAAGTGATTTAGACTTACATCAATTATTAGGTGATGAAGAAAGATTAAAAGCGACAATTGAGAAAGACAATACTAAAACAAGAGAAGAAGCTTTGATAGAAATATATAAGAGATTAAGACCAGGCGAACCACCAACAGTAGATAGCGCGGTGTCCCTTATTGATTCACTATTCTTTGATGCAAAGAGATATGATTTGTCAAGAGTTGGTAGATATAAATTTAATAAAAAGCTATCTATTAATCATAGAATTGCAAATCAAATAGCTGCGGAGAACATTGTTAACCCAGCAACTGGCGAAGTTATAGTTGAAAAAGATCAAAAGATAGATAGAGAAACTGCTTTAGAAATTCAAAATTTAGGAATTAATGTAGTAGATCTTCAAGTAGAGGATAAAGTGATAAGGGTTATAGGAAATAACTTTGTTAATATTAACGATGTGGTTAATTTTGATATCTCAGATCTTAATATTAGAGAAATGGTTCACTATCCAACATTAAAAGAAATATTAGATAATAATACAGATGAAGAATCAATCAAAGAGCAAATAAAAGCTAATAAAACTAGATTAATACCAAAACATATAATTAAAGATGATATGTATGCTACAGTGAGCTACGAGTTAGGACTAACTTACGATATCGGTTATATTGATGATATTGATCATTTAGGAAATAGAAGAATTAGATCTGTAGGAGAACTTTTACAGAATCAGTTTAGAATAGGTTTGTCTAGAATGGAAAGGGTTGTTAAAGAAAGAATGACAATTCAAGACCAAGAAGGAATAACACCTCAAGCTCTTATAAACATAAGGCCCGTAGCTGCAGCTATAAAAGAGTTTTTTGGAAGTTCGCAACTTTCTCAATTCATGGATCAAACAAATCCGTTATCAGAACTTACAAATAAAAGAAGATTATCAGCGTTAGGACCAGGCGGACTATCCAGGGAGAGAGCTGGGTTTGAGGTTAGAGATGTTCATTACTCGCATTATGGTAGAATGTGTCCAATAGAAACACCAGAAGGACCAAACATTGGGCTTATTAATTCTCTTGCAAGTTACGCTAAAGTAAACGAATATGGGTTTATTGAAACACCTTATAGAGTTATAGACAAGAAAACATCAGTAGTCACAAACAAAATTATTTACATGACTGCAGATGAAGAGGATGCATATTTAGTGGCACAGGCTAGTGAACCAATTAGTGAAAATGGTACTTTTGTAGATAAAAAAGTAACAGTAAGAGCTAAACAAGAAATATTGGTTGTTCCAAAAGAAGAAGTAGATCTTATGGATATATCACCAAGGCAGATCGTTTCTGTAGCTACTGCTATGATTCCATTCCTTGAAAATGATGATGCAAGTCGTGCACTTATGGGTTCTAACATGCAGCGTCAAGCGGTACCACTACTTAAATCACAGTCGCCAATTGTAGCTACTGGAATAGAATACAGAGCTGCAGTAGATTCTGGTGTTCTTCCGAAAGCTAGAAATGCTGGCGTAGTTGAGTATGTAAGTGCTAATGAAATTAAGGTAAGAAGAGATTCAGATAATGAATTAGAGGTTTATAAAATTCTTAAGTTTAAAAGATCTAATCAAGGTACATGTATCAACCAGAGACCTATAGTTAATAAAGGGGAAAGAGTTGAAGTAAATAGTGTTTTAGCAGATGGCCCTTCAACAGACCTTGGAGAAATCGCTTTAGGTAAGAATATCCGTATTGGTTTTGTAACTTGGGAAGGTTATAACTATGAGGATGCAATGTTGATATCTGAAGAACTTGTTCGTGATGATATATTTACTTCTGTTCATATTGAAGAATATGAATCTGAAGCAAGAGATACAAAGCTTGGACCTGAAGAAATAACTAGAGATATTCCTAATGTTGGAGAAGATGCACTTAAAGACATTGATGAAGGTGGAATAATAAGAATAGGTGCTGAGATAAGATCTGGAGATATCTTAGTGGGAAAAGTAACCCCTAAGGGAGAAACAGAACTTACCGCAGAGGAAAGATTATTAAGAGCTATATTTGGTGAAAAAGCTAGAGAAGTAAGAGATACTTCACTTAGAGTGCCACATGGCGAAGCTGGAATAATAGTTGATGTTAAAGTCTTCACTAGGGAAAATGGTGACGAACTTCCACCTGGTGTAAATGAACTAGTTAGATGTTATATAGCTCAAAAGAGAAAGATATCCGTAGGCGATAAAATGGCAGGAAGACATGGTAATAAGGGAGTTATATCTAGAGTATTACCAGTAGAAGATATGCCGTTTTTACCCGACGGAAGATCACTCCAAATTTGCTTAAATCCACTAGGAGTTCCTTCTCGTATGAACATAGGTCAGGTATTAGAAGTACATTTAGGATGGGCAGCTAGTGAATTAGGTTGGCATATTGCAACGCCAGTATTTGATGGTGCGCTTGAGGAAGAAATTGAAGCGTGCTTACAAAAAGCAGGTTATGATGCGGATGGAAAAACCGATTTATATGATGGAAGAACAGGAGAAGCACTAGACAGCAGAGTTACTGTTGGATATATGTACATTTTAAAGCTACATCATTTAGTAGATGATAAAATACATGCTAGATCCACAGGTCCATATTCTCTAGTAACTCAGCAACCATTGGGTGGTAAAGCACAATTTGGTGGCCAAAGATTTGGAGAAATGGAAGTTTGGGCGCTAGAAGCTTATGGTTCAGCTCATACATTACAAGAAATTTTAACAGTTAAATCTGATGATGTTGTAGGTAGAGTTAAAACTTATGAAGCGATTGTAAAAGGCGAGAATATTCCAGAACCAGGTGTGCCTGAATCCTTCAAAGTTCTTATAAAAGAATTGCAAGCGTTATGCCTTAATGTTAAAGTTCTTACTGATGAATTAGAAGAAATTAAACTAAAAGAATCAGTTGATGATGAAATGGAAGAATTAAATCTAAATGTTAATATAGAAGGTTCAGAAGATGTAGTTCCTGAATCACCAACTGAGGAATACGTTGAACTTATTGATGAAGATGAAGAAGTAGATGTTGAAATAAATTATGATGAAGTACCGTTAGAAGATTTTGGTGAAGATTTAGAACTGAATGATTTTAATGATGAACATTAATAGGAAGGGAGGCTGTACCCTTGTTTGAATTTAATAATTTTGATGCTATTCAAATAGGATTAGCATCACCGGAACAAATCAGAGAATGGTCAAAAGGTGAAGTAAAAAAACCTGAGACTATAAACTATAGAACTTTAAAACCTGAAAGAGATGGATTGTTTTGCGAAAGAATATTTGGTCCAATTAAAGATTGGGAATGTCATTGTGGTAAATATAAGCGAGTAAGATATAAGGGAATAGTTTGTGATAGATGTGGTGTTGAAGTTACAAAATCTAAAGTAAGACGTGAAAGAATGGGGCATATTGAGCTTGCTGCCCCAGTATCTCACATTTGGTATTTCAAAGGAATACCATCTCGTATGGGACTTATTTTAGATATGTCACCTAGATCTCTAGAAAAAATACTTTATTTTGCTTCTTATGTTGTATTGGATCCAAAAGAAACATCATTATTAAGAAAACAAATTCTTAGTGAAAAAGAATATAGAGAAGCTATTGATAAATTTGGCAATGATAGTTTTGTAGCTGGCATGGGTGCAGAATCTGTGAAAGTGCTTCTACAGGGTATAAACTTAGAAGAACTATCTAAAGAATTAAAAGAAGATTTAAAAACAAGTACAGGACAAAAAAGAATTAGAAGTATAAGAAGGCTGGATGTATCAGAATCATTTAGAAAATCTAAGAATAAACCAGAATGGATCATAATTGATGTAATACCAGTAATTCCACCTGATTTAAGGCCAATGGTACAATTAGATGGAGGAAGATTTGCAACTTCTGATTTGAATGATTTATATAGAAGAGTAATAAACAGAAACAATAGGTTAAAAAAGCTTCTAGATTTAGGGGCTCCAGATATAATTGTTAGAAATGAAAAAAGAATGCTTCAAGAAGCTGTAGATGCATTAATTGATAATGGAAGACGTGGAAGGCCAGTTACAGGACCAGGAAATAGACCTTTAAAATCGCTTTCTGACATGTTAAAAGGTAAACAAGGAAGATTTAGACAAAATTTACTTGGAAAACGTGTTGATTATTCTGGACGTTCGGTTATAGTAGTTGGACCAGAACTTCAAATGTATCAATGTGGTCTTCCGAAGGAAATGGCTTTAGAATTATTTAAGCCTTTTGTAATGAAAAAACTAGTTGGTAGTGGAGTAGCTCATAATATTAAAAGCGCTAAAAGAATGGTTGAGAGGGTTATGCCTCAAGTATGGGATGTCTTAGAAGAAGTAATTGCTGATCATCCAGTATTATTAAACCGTGCACCTACACTTCATAGATTGGGAATTCAAGCGTTTCAACCTATACTTGTAGAAGGTAGAGCAATCAAACTTCATCCACTTGTATGTACTGCATATAACGCAGATTTTGATGGAGATCAAATGGCAGTGCATGTACCTTTATCTGTTGAAGCTCAAGCTGAAGCAAGGTTCTTAATGCTTGCGGCTCATAACATTATGAAACCATCAGATGGTAAGCCGGTTTGTGTACCTACTCAAGATATGGTTTTAGGTGCTTACTATTTAACTT
>DHIM01000277.1:0-5825 GCA_002403785.1 Clostridium sp. UBA4746 | reverse complement strand
GGTGCTTACTATTTAACTATCGATAAAGATGGTGCTAAAGGTGAGGGAAGAGCATTCTCATCACCAGATGAAGTAATAATGGCTTATGGAGTAAAAGATATAGATATTCATGCAAAAATTAAAGTTAAATTATTTGGTGTACACGATGGTGTTAATATATCGGGAATTATAGAAACTACACCAGGAAAATTGATCTTTAATGAAACAATACCTCAGGATTTAGGCTTTATTGATAGAAGCATTCCGGGTAATGAATTAAAATTAGAAATAGATTTCTTAGTAAGTAAGAAAAATCTTGGTAGTATTATTGATAAATGCTACTTGAAATATGGTCCTTCAGAAACTTCTAAGATGTTAGATAAAATAAAGGCTAAAGGATATCATTACTCAACAATTGGAGCAATTACAGTTGCGACATCAGACATGGTGGTTCCAGAAGCTAAAAAAGCATTGCTTAAAGATGCTGATGAGACTGTTAATAAAATCGAGAAAATGTACCGAAGAGGATTTATATCTGAGGAAGAAAGATATCAAAGAGTAATAGAAAAATGGACTAAGACAACAGAAGATGTAGCAAATGCATTAATGGATAGTTTGGATAAATTCAATCCAATATTTATGATGGCAGATTCTGGTGCCAGAGGGTCTAGGAGTCAGATCAAACAACTAGCAGGAATGAGAGGCCTTATGGCTAATCCATCCGGTAAAATAATTGAATTACCTATTAGATCATCTTTTAGAGATGGACTAGACGTATTAGAGTATTTTATCTCAACACATGGAGCTAGAAAAGGTAATGCAGATACTGCACTTAAAACAGCCGATTCAGGATATCTAACAAGAAGACTTGTTGATGTATGTCAAGATGTTATCGTACGTCATGAAGATTGTGGAACAAATGAAGGTTTTGAAGTTTCAGAAATTTGTGATGGTAGTGAGGTAATTGAACAGTTAGTTGAGAGATTAACTGGGCGATATTCAGCTGAAGATATTATTCATCCAAAGACAGGCAAGGTAATAGTTCCTAAGGGTGAATATATGGATATACATTTAGCTGAAGAAGTTCAAAGTTCTGGTGTAAAAAAAGTCATGATTAGGTCAGTATTTACATGCAAAGCTAAAATTGGAGTTTGTGCAAAATGTTATGGTATGAATATGGCAACGTCTCAAAAAATTAATATTGGAGAAGCAGTTGGAATAATTGCGGCTCAATCTATAGGTGAACCGGGAACACAGCTTACAATGAGAACATTCCATACAGGTGGAGTAGCTGGTTCAGATATAACTCAAGGTCTTCCAAGAGTTGAAGAATTATTTGAAGCTAGAAAGCCAAAGGGACTCGCAATAGTAAGTGATGTATGCGGTACTGTTAAAATGGAAGATACTAAGAAAAAGAGAGTTGTTTTTGTAAATGGTGATGCAGGAGAAGAATTAAGTTATGATATACCATTTGGATCAAGATTGAAAGTAGCAAATGGTGATAGAATTGAAGCTGGAGATGAGATAATTGAAGGTTCAGTTAATCCACATGATATCTTAAGAATTAAAGGCGTCAATGGAGTTAAAAATTATTTATCATCAGAGGTACAAAAAGTTTATAGACTTCAAGGTGTTGATATTAATGATAAACATTTAGAGGTTGTTGTAAGGCAGATGACAAGGAAAGTTAAGGTTGAAGAATCTGGAGATACTGAATTACTTCCAGGAAACCTAGTAGATATTTTTGCTTTTGAAGATGCTAATACAAAAATTGAAACGGAGGGTGGCGTACCAGCTGTAGGCAAAATTTCTTTATTAGGAATAACCAAGGCTGCACTTGCAACAGAATCATTCTTGTCAGCAGCATCGTTCCAAGAGACAACAAGAGTACTTACTGATGCTGCTATTAAAGGTAAAATTGATCCGTTACTTGGATTAAAAGAAAATGTAATAATTGGTAAGCTAATACCTGCGGGTACTGGTATGACAAGATATAGAACTATAAAAATTAATACTGAAGATGATGAGAAGCTAGAAATCCAAAATGATTTAGAAGTATAAGTTGTAACTAGTTGACAGGGTGTTGCTAAAATGATAAAATACACCTTGTGTGTGATTTAAATCGAGTAGATGTATCTTAAATTAGATATATCTTGTGATTGTAATTATGAAGGGAGTTAGAAATGGTAGGTAAAATTGTAGGTCAGAAGGTCGTTGGAGTTAAACAAACCCTAAAAGCGTTAAAGAATTGTCAGGGTAAGGTTTTGTATATAGCCAAAGATGCTGATAGTAGTATTACTGATCCTATTTTAAAACTAGCAAAAGTTAATTCCCTGCAAATAATATTTGTAGACACAATGAAAGAACTAGGTAATCTTTGCGATATAGATGTTGCATCAGCAACAGCATTGCGTCTTGAAGATTAAATTAATGCTAGCAACTAAATAATATAGATATATCCATGCGGTAACATAGCTGTTTAGTTATGTTACGATGCATTGATATAAATAACATTAGCTTATAAAAATGGGGAGGTGAAATCATGCCAACTATTAACCAATTAGTAAGAAAAGGCAGAAAGACATTAACAACAAAATCTGCTGCACCAGCATTAAAAGATTGTCCACAAAAAAGAGGTGTTTGTACAGTAGTTAAAACAACAACTCCTAAAAAGCCAAACTCAGCATTAAGAAAAGTAGCTAGAGTTAGACTTACAAACGGATACGAAGTTACTGCTTATATACCAGGTGTAGGCCACAACTTACAAGAACATAGTGTTGTACTTATAAGAGGTGGAAAAGTTAAGGATTTACCAGGAGTTAGATATCACATCATCAGAGGAACATTAGACTCTGCTGGAGTTGCTAACAGACTACAAAGTAGATCTAAATATGGTACTAAGAGACCAAAGCAAAAAAAATAATGCTTTGAATTGAGGTACAATGTCTTCAGCATTTATATATATGATAAGTTTATATTTACATACATTTGCAGGAGTACAGAGTGCTTTGCGATAGAAATATCGAGTACCTATGAGTTAATTAAAATTGTTAAGGAGGGAAGTAAAGTGCCGAGAAAAGGATATATTGCAAAAAGAGATGTATTGCCAGATCCAATGTACAACAGCAAAGTTGTTACAAAGTTAATAAACAATGTAATGGAGGATGGAAAAAGAGGAGTAGCACAAAAAATATGCTATGAAGCTTTTGACATAATCAAAGAAAAGACAGGTAAAGAACCTTTAGAGGTTTTTGAAGCAGCATTAAATAATGTTATGCCGTTACTTGAAGTAAAAGCTAGAAGAATAGGTGGAGCTAATTATCAAGTGCCTATCGAAGTAAGACCTGAGAGAAGACAAACATTAGGATTAAGATGGTTACTTCTTGCTGCAGATAAAAGAGGAGAGAAGTATGCAAGAGAAAAACTTGCTAACGAATTACTCGAAGCTTCAAACAATACTGGAGCAGCAGTAAAGAAAAGAGAAGATATTCATAAAATGGCCGAAGCTAACAAGGCTTTTGCACATTACAGGTATTAATATCAAAACTGTTTTGGCTTTGCCAAGACAGTTTTGTCAAATTTAAAATCACTCGTGAGGGGAGGAACAAATAGTGGATAGACAATATTCTTTAGATAAATTCCGTAACATAGGTATTATGGCTCATATTGATGCTGGTAAAACAACAACAACTGAACGTATATTATTCTATACAGGAAAAACGCACAAAATTGGTGAGGTTCATGATGGTGGAGCTACCATGGATTGGATGGTACAAGAACAAGAAAGAGGTATTACAATAACATCTGCGGCTACAACATGCTTCTGGAAGGGTTATAATATAAATATTATTGATACACCAGGGCACGTAGATTTCACAGTTGAAGTTGAAAGATCTTTAAGAGTCCTTGATGGTGCAGTTTCAGTATTCTGCGCAAAAGGTGGAGTTGAGCCACAGTCTGAAACAGTGTGGAGACAAGCCACTAAGTATAATGTTCCAAGAATGGCATATGTTAACAAGATGGACATAATGGGTGCTGATTTCTATAGAGTTGTGGACATGATGAGAGAAAGACTTCATGCTAATGCAGTTCCAATACAGCTTCCAATAGGTAAAGAAGAAGGGTTCCTCGGAATTGTAGATTTAATTAGAAATATTGCAGAAGTCTATAAGGATGATCTAGGAACACAAATAGAAGAAATAGAAATTCCAGAAGATATGAAAGAGTTATCAGAAGAATATAGAGCAGCTATGGTTGAAGCAATAGCTGAACTAGATGAAGATCTTATGATGAAATATCTTGATGGTGAAGAAATAAGTGAAGAAGAATTAAAAGCAGCATTAAGAAAAGGTGTTATCAATAATGAAATAGTACCTGTAATCTGTGGTTCTTCATACAAAAACAAAGGTGTTCAAATGATGATAGATGCAGTTATAGAGTATATGCCATCACCACTTGATATACCAGCTATAAAAGGTCAAGATGTTGATTCAGGTGAACCAATGGAAAGACACCCAAGCGATGATGAGCCAATGGCAGCATTAGCATTCAAAATTGCTACAGATCCTTTTGTTGGTAGACTTTGTTTTGCAAGAGTGTACTCAGGCATAATGAAAACTGGTACATATGTATTAAACGCTAACAAAGGTAAAAAAGAGAGAGTTGGTAGACTAGTTAAAATGCATGCTAATCACAGAGAAGAAGTTGATGAATTACGTGCAGGGGAATTAGGTGCAGTAATTGGACTTAAAAATACAACTACTGGAGAAACTTTATGTGATGAAGATCATCCAATATTGTTTGAGACCATGGTATTCCCAGATCCAGTTATTCATGTAGCTATTGAACCAAAAACAAAAGCTGGTCAAGAAAGAATGGGTATGTCTCTTGCAAAGCTTTCTGAAGAAGATCCAACTTTCCAAACGCACACTGATCAAGAAACTGGTCAAACAATAATTGGTGGTATGGGTGAACTTCATCTAGAAATCATTGTTGACAGACTTCAAAGAGAATTTAAAGTTGAATGTAATGTAGGTAAGCCACAAGTTGCTTATAAAGAAACAATACGAAAACAAGTTAAATCAGAAGGTAAATACATTAAACAATCTGGTGGACGTGGACAATACGGTCACTGTTGGATAGAGTTAATACCAACTACGGAACCTTACTCGTTTGAGAATTGTACTGTTGGTGGATCTATTCCAAAAGAATTTATAGGACCAATTGAAAACGGAATTAAAGAAGCATCAAAAAGCGGTATTCTTGGTGGATACCCAGTTCTTAACTTTAAAGTCAAGGTAGTTGATGGATCGTATCATGATGTTGACTCAAACGAAATGGCATTTAAGGTTGCTGGTTCTATGGCTTTTAAGAATGGTATGGCAAAAGCAGATCCAGTATTGCTTGAACCAATAATGAAAGTTGAAGTAACAGTTCCAGAAGAGTACATGGGAGACGTTATGGGAGACATTAATTCAAGAAGAGGTAGAATTGAAGGAATGGAAGCTCAATCAGGTGCTCAAATAATTAGAGCAATGGTTCCATTATCAGAAATGTTTGGTTATTCTACAACACTTAGATCAAGAACTCAAGGTAGAGGAGTATACAGTATGGAATTTGCTGCGTATGAACCAGTTCCAAAGAGCATTCAAGAACAAGTTATAGGGAATAAATAATAATCAATATAAGATAATATGCAAATTTAAGGAGGAATACAAAATGGCAAAGGCAAAGTTTGAAAGAACTAAACCACATGTAAACATAGGAACAATAGGGCACGTAGATCACGGCAAGACTACATTAACAGCTGCAATAACAGCAGTGCTTGCAACTAAAGGCTTAGCAGA
>DHIM01000109.1 GCA_002403785.1 Clostridium sp. UBA4746 | reverse complement strand
TATTTTAGCTTACATAAGCTATATATTCACCTATTCATAACTATATATACATTTAAGCTACTTCTTCTTTTTCTAGATCTTCTCTTATGCTAATATTACTCTTAACAAGAGAGTATGAGTATACTATCAAAAGTAAAACTATAAATATAGAAGAAAATCTATACATAATTGCATAACCTTTGCATCCAGCATTATACACACCACTTTATAGTTTTCAATATTTATGTCCAAAATTTTTCAATAAACTTTTATAAATAAATACTTTACAATCTAATTGTACAAGCATATAATCAAAACCAACAGAATAATTAAGCTAGGGGTGCCGAAAGGCTGAGAGAGATGAAAATCTTAACTCTTTGAACTTGAAGTGGTTTGTACCACCGTAGGGAAGCATTTAGACACTTTTTTTGTGTATTTGGCTTACCATTTGGTAAGCTTTTTTATTTGTAAAAATTTAAGGAGGTACAATAATGAACATTACTTTAAATGGTGATTCCCTTAATCTCCAATTAGGTACAAGCATTTTAACATTAATAGAATCAAAAAAACTTAAGAGCGAAAAAATTGTAATTGAATACAACTTGAATATTCTAAACAAAGAAGAATGGGAAAATACAGTAATAAAAGAAAACGACGAAATAGAAATCTTAAGTTTCGTTGTAGGAGGTTAATTGTATGGACAAATTAATAATAGGTGGTATTGAACTAACTAGTAGGCTTTTTATCGGAACAGGAAAGTATCCAACAAATAAAATGATTCCTGAAGTAATTAAAGCATCAAAGGCTCAGGTCGTCACAGTTGCACTTAGACGAATGGATTTTAATTCAAAAGACGAGAATATACTAAATTACATACCTAAATCTTGTACTTTAATGCCAAACACATCTGGCGCTAGAAATGCTGAGGAAGCAATACGTATTGCTCATATTGCAAAAGCTGCAGGCTGCGGTAACTGGATTAAAATTGAGGTAATATCAGACAACAAATATCTTCTTCCTGACAATTTTGAAACAATTAAAGCAACCGAAATTTTAGTAAAAGAAGGGTTTGTTGTCCTACCATATATGAGCCCAGACCTTATGTCCGCAAAGCGGTTAAGAGATGTTGGTGCTGCCGCAATCATGCCTCTAGGTGCCCCAATTGGTACAAACAAAGGACTAATGACTAGGGAGTAAATCTTTCTTTTGATCTCTCAGATATTTTCTCTTGTACAGATAAACAAAATTAATCAAAACAAATAATTATAGATGCTAAATGGACAAAAAAATGACTTCTGTACAATACAGAAATCATCTCTTAGTTTATTATTTTTATATATTTCTACATTTGATTTGCGTTAAATGTTGCTTCAATAGATATATTAGGATTGAATACATGTTCTACCCTAGGTAATGATATTCCCAAAGTTTCACGAAGAACATCCTCAACAGTCTCTACTTCTTTAATAGCTAATTGACTCTTAACTTCTTCTGGTACTTCCTTTAGATCAACTAAGTTCTCCTTTGGAATTAATATTTTTGTTATACCAGCTCTTTGAGCTCCTATCAATTTTTCCTTAAGTCCACCTATCGGAAGTACCGCTCCTCTTAAAGTGATTTCGCCTGTCATCGCAAGCTTTGAATCCACCTTTATTCCTGTAACAAGTGATGCAAGTGCAGTAAATAAGGTAATGCCAGCTGATGGACCATCTTTTGGAACAGATCCTGATGGAACATGAATATGAAGATCTCTTTCCTTAAAATTTATAGAATTCATTGGTAGCCTTGACTTAAGTAGACTTAAAGATATCTTTGCAGACTCTTTCATAACATCTCCTAGTTGTCCTGTTAATGTAACTTGTCCACTTCCTATCATGTCCGTAGCTTCAATGAAAAGTATCTCTCCACCTACAGATGTCCATGCGAGACCTGTAACAACTCCTGGTGGGTTATCTCGCTGAGCCTTATCATGACTTGAAACTTTTCTTCCAAGCAAATCATCAAGCTGGCTAACTGTAACAATAAATGGTAAGTCTCCCTTATGTGACACAATCTTTTCTGAAGTAATTCTCGCAAGTGTAGCTAATTGTTTTTTTAATCCTCGAACTCCAGCTTCTTGAGTATATTCACTAACTATCTTTTGCAGAGCCTCATCTTCAATAATTAACTGCTGATTGTTAAGTCCATGTTCTTCAAGTATTTCAGGTATTAAGTGATTTTTGCCAATATGGAATTTTTCATTCATAGTATAACTAGATATTTGAATAATCTCCATTCTATCGAGTAGAGGTCTTGGAATATTATCCAAAGAGTTAGCTGTTGCTACAAAGAATACTTCTGACAAATCATAAGGTAAATCCAAATAGTGATCAGTAAAGCTATTATTTTGTTCAGGATCTAGTACCTCAAGTAATGCACTAGCTGGATCTCCATTATAACCAGTCATTAGCTTGTCCACTTCATCTAAAACCATAACTGGATTTATTTCTCCTGCTTTTTTAATGCTTTGAATAATTCTTCCTGGCATTGCACCAATATACGTTCTTCTATGTCCTCTAATTTCAGCTTCATCACGTATGCCACCTAAACTCAATCTTATATATTTTCTATCTAGTGCCTGTGCAATACTTTTACCTAAACTCGTCTTTCCTGTGCCAGGAGGTCCAACAAGTAATAAAATAGAACCTTTTTTATCCTTTTTAAGCTGCATAACCGCTAAATGTTGTATTATTCTATCCTTAACCTTTTCGAGTCCATAATGCTGTTTATCTAGTATCCTCCTTGCTTCTCCTAAATCAATAACTTTAGGTTCAGACTTTCTCCAAGGAAGCTTAACTAATAAATCTAAATAGTTACGTATAACATTATATTCAGCACTACCCTCGCTTTGTCTTTCTAATTTTCCTAGTTCATCTAAGGCAGCAGTTTTTACTTCATCTGGCATTTGTGCCTCTTCAATTTTATCTATATAATTTTTGTCTTTTTTAGAACCTTCACTTTTGCCTTCATTCAATTCACTTTGGATAGCTTTTAATTGCTCTCTGAGTACTGATTGTCTATAATTTTTGTTAGCTTTCTGCGTAAATTTTTCTGCCATCTCAAATTGTAACTTTAAAGATTCCTTTTGTTTTAATAGGTAATCCATAAATTTAAGTATTCTCTCTTTTAAAGATTGAGTTTCAATTAAATTATATTTTTCTTCATTTGAAAGTGGCATAAACTGTGAAAGATGAGCAATTAGTTTATTTATATCCTTTTCATCGTCTACCATCTTCATGAACTGGTCTGAACCCTGGAATTTTTCACTAACCTCACGGGTAACCTTTTTAACCTGCTCAAGCATTTCTTCTTGACTCTTTTCTGTAAGATCAATAACATCTGGTGCTATCTCAAATTCTACACGGATTGAAGCATCATCAATATTAAGTGCTTTTATTTCCACCCTATCTAATACTTTAATCTTTATTTGGTATCCGCTTTCTGTTTTTTCAATTCCGTTCACATGAAAGGAAACACCAACACTATGAAAATCCTCTTGCTTTAACTGACTTTGATTAAAGTTTTGCTTTAAAGGTAATGCAATACTAAACTGCTCCTCTTTAGCTAAATTTTGAAGTTCTTCTTGACTAATCTTATTTAATTTTAAAGTATATGTCATTCCTGGTAATAAAACTATATCCGATACTGGAATTACCATACCATCTTTATTTTTCTTATCTAAATTCATCATTATAATCATCCTTTCTTTTTAATTTCATAAGTGAATGCTCGTTTAATTAATTGTTAAATAATGGCGAGATACTTTTGTAAATATGTTAGAACAAAATTTTCTCGTTCTTATTTGGTAAAACAATATATCAAATTAAGCTAACAACGCATCCTGTATAATCATAATCATTTCTTCTAGTAATCTCGCTTGTTCAACTTCTCCAATACACTGCTTAATAGCAATGGATTTTACTGGATAAAAAAGTATAGCTACCAAATTATCGTTTTGAAGATCCTTAAGCACCCTTTTCTCTTTCATCTCTTCTAGCAAAGTATTTAAATTATTTATACCTTTTCTCTCTAGGCAATGATTAGCCAAAGCTGGACAACTTGAAAATTGATCTACAAAATGAAATATTTCTCCATTTTCTTGGATATAAGTGTAATATCCTCTAGCAAGTATTTCAATAAGCTCATGCCCATCTATATCTTTATAAACCATACTAAGTAAATAATCAAATATCTCTTCAGAATACTCATGATATATATCTTGAAGCATAATCTCTTTATTCTCATAATAAATATAAACTGTAGCTGGGGAAACCCCTGCCTCTTTAGCAATTTTAGAAATAGAAGTACCATGAAAACCTAATTTAAGTATTAACTTAACGACTGCTTCCTTTATACTTTTTTCCTTTTCATCATCTTTTCGTCTCATTTGAACACCTCTATTAAGTTATATAATAAATGATCATTCATTTATTGTCAAGTGAAAAACATTATTTAATCTTTCTATTTGTTTTTTATGATTTATAGTTAAAATCTATAATTTGATTTCTACCCTTTTCTTTGCTTCATATAGAGCATTATCAGCCACTCTTATGAATTCAATAATTGTGACCTCATCATCTGGTGTAACAGATGAAACACCTAAGGTGACAGTTACGATGTCTCTTACCTTTGAGTATTCATGAACTAACGATAACTTCTCCACATTACGTCTCAAATTTTCACCATACCTTTTGGCTTCTTCTATATTCGTATCTGGGAGTACTATAACAAACTCATCTCCCCCATAACGTGCTGCAAAATATTTTTTTACTAATGACTTACTTAATTCATTGCTTATTTTTATTAAGCAACTATCCCCCTCTGTATGACCATAGTTGTCATTATATTGTTTAAAGCAATCAATATCAAAAATTATGATTGATATAATGCCTTTTTTCTCCTTAGCTTTAATCCATTCCTCTGAAATAATAGAATCAAATTTTCTTCTATTTGGAATGCCTGTAAGTCCATCATTTTCAGATAGATAAATTAGTTTATTATTAGTATCTTGAAGCTTTATTTGAACTTTCCTCCTTTGTTCCACTTCAATAAGTAAGTCCTTTGATTTGATTGCATTATTTATTGCAATAGCAGCGTAGGACGAAAGTGCTTTTATCATTTCTACTGCAAGCATCGTAAATGAATTTTTCTTGAATGCTTGTATTGTAATCACCCCAATTAAATTATTATCAATGGTGAGTGGACAGTAAATTGCTGAATTTAGATCATAATTTTCCTTACTGCTTGTAATATAATTTACATCATCAACATAACTTAAATATTCATTATGCATATCATTAATGATTATAATTTTATTCTCTCTTAGACATTTTACTGCAAGACTTGCTTCATTATTAAAATTAACTTCATGCATATTATTTATCACATTGTTTTCTATAAGATATTTGTACTCAATTGTTCTCTTTTCATCATTATAAAGGGCAATTCCAAAGGCATTAGCTTCCATAAAACTTTGTATTGTATCATGCAACATTTCATAAATTCGATTTAATTCTAAAGTAGTGGTAATTTTTTCTCCTAATTCACCAATAATTGATATATTTTTTATGATTTCTATAAGGTCCTCAGCTTTTATTCTAAGGGCTTCACTGTTTTCTAGTATTATCCTCTTCTCCTCTTCTAGACTATCAAGCTGGATCTTTGTTTTTAAACTTCTTACTCTATTTTTAAGTTTTATACTTCCTAACTTTTCTTCATTTTCAAAATATAACTTATAATATCTATTAGCATTATAATTATCCTTAGCCCTTTCATACAAAGCGATAGCCCTTTTACAAATTTCCATAGTTTTATCATACATTTTATTTTCTATAGAAGTACTGTAACCCTCCTCTAATTTAGCAATTGCTTCACTTTTTCTACCTATGTTTTCAAGGAAATTACTGAAATCTAAAAAAAGATCAATTTTACTATATATGTAGTCTGTTTCTAAGGAAATCTCCAAGGCTTTTAAAAAATATTTTTCGCATTCCACATACTTTGATTTTTTCTCATATATTAAAGCAAGTATCCTATAGGCTTCTTCTATGCCAATTTTATAATTATAATTTAATAAAATAGATATAGCTTGATTTAAATAATGTAGGGCACTTTCATAATTACCTAATTGGTATTGAATGTTACCTAAATTGGTAAGTACCATACCAAATGTAGCTTGATAATTAAGTTTACTTTCAATATTAACAGCCAAATTGTAATATATAATTGCATCTTCATAACATTTAAGAATTCTATATATTTCGCCGATATTATTATAGATTGTAGCCATATAGCTCTCAACAGAACGATTTTTATAATGATTTTCACTATTATTAAATGTTTTTGCAAGTTTTTCAGCAGAATTATAATAATCCAAGCTCTTTTCATATTTTTCAATGTCAAAATAAATATTGCCTATATTTATTTGTGCAAGCAACTGCAAATCACATATATTGTTTTTCTGAGATAACTTTATGGAATCAAATAAATACATCATGGCTTTCTCATATTTACTTATGTATATATAAGCTCGCCCTACGCACAATAAAGCATATGCCATTCCTTTTTCATGATTTTCTTTTGTACATTCTAAATATACTTCGAGACCAAGTTCAATTGTCTTCTCTGAATTTGTATATGTTATTTTTTCAAGGTTGTCTAACATTTCATTAATTGTACTGTCAATATTTTCGCTTCCCATAATAGTTCACCTCCAAAGTAATCAAAAATAATACATGTGATTTATATCTATGGTTCTATATATAGTTTTTATTAAATTTAATAAAATGTATTATATATTAATATATACATGTAAATATTTAAATTATACATTATATTGTTT
>DHIM01000106.1 GCA_002403785.1 Clostridium sp. UBA4746 | reverse complement strand
GGGTACATGCAAAGTAAAAAAAGTGATCCAATCGGTATAGGTGATATGGTAAGAGTCAAGTATAACAACTACTTTAAAAAAGTAGATTGGCATACAGCATATAAAGGGGCAAAAATAACCGTTCATGTAAAATTTGATTTGGTCGAATATGGAGATATACAATAGGGTGTTGTAATTAAGTAATAATATTATCCAATTATTTTTTTCTTGTAAAGTGCAATCTATAAGTGAAGAATGATAATGCAATTTAAATTGTAATTTTATAAGTAAAATGGTACAATAGTTTACAAGTAAACAATATTAAATCAATAATTGAGAGTTATAAATAAATATTTAAAATTAACAAATGAGGTGAAGTCTGTGTTAGCTTGTAATGAGAATATGTCTACAATGGAAAAATATCTAAAGACATCTAATATAGGACTATGTAAATTTACCTGCATAAAAACTAATATTAATTTGGAGTATATTTAATTATAAACACCTAGAAAGCAACATGTGCTTTCTAGGTGTTTAATTTTTTTAAATTTGAGAGTAAGGCTAAACTCAAAAATAATTTATGATGATGCAAGGATTATTTTAAAAAATATGTACAAATAAAAGGAGAATTTTATTATGAATAAAAGTGAGATTATAATTAAGGGGTTACCTGTAAAAACAAATAGGCTAGAGAATGGAGATGTTAAGTTACTATTTAAAATAGGAACTTATGATGATATGAATTCAGTTTATAGAGTGATTGTAAAAAAAGATTATTGGAGAGATGCAGTAATTGGAATGAAGGATGTAAATTATTTTGTAATTAAAGGTGAACTTAAAGCATGTGTAAATAGTAAAGGTACACCTTTCATTTCAGTAGAAGCAACATCAATCAAAATATTTAATTTGTTAAAAGATGTGAATGGACAAATAGATATAGTTGACGATATGCCAATTGGAACTGATGAAATAATTGACATTTCAAAGCTAGTTAATGAAAATGAAGAAATGCCTGTAAAACGTTCAAAGAACAAAGCATTAAATTATATGAAAAATAATAATAAGTTTAATAAACCTATTGTTGTTAAAAGAGAAAGTCTAGTAATTGTGTCAGGATATGATCAATATGCAGCAGCACAAGAACTTGGAATAAAAAATGTACCAGTTTCATATGAAGAGTAAAACTGTGGTGTACAGGGTATAGTTAACCCGCTAGGCGTAGCCACAATTGCAACTTTTAACGCAGCGAACTGTGTATATGATTTTACAAATAGTTACCCGGGTAGCTTTTGCATATTTATTTTCTGAATTTAAAATTGTTAGCATTGCTCTAAGCTTTTTGACTTGGTTGATTGTAATGTTTGAGTATGAGATATCTCAATGGATTAAAAATAGAAGAATATATTAATAATGAACTTTTCTAAACAATTAATCTTTTCTACAACAATTTTTATGAACCCAATTCTTATAGTCTTCTTTAAATCCTAAGTTGGTATAACAAATTACGTCACCAGGAGATATTGCGTTAGTACATACTTGACAAGTAGAGGTGTAATCAGCTGTCTTTGTAATTCCTAACCATAGGGGCTCATTAAGTTTTATTAACTCCAGTTTAAGTTCATCCTCTGTAAATTCATTGCATACGAGCTCACGCAGATAACCTGAGAAATTATTTTCTCCATGAGTTAATTTGGATTTTCGAAGTGCTAATTTATAGACATGATCTGGAAGAGTAATCGATACTTTTTTGCTCATTATTACTAACTCCTATAGTATTAATATATACTAATATAGTATGAATATTAATATAATATGTGCATACTTTGTATAAATGAATACTAGTTTAATTGAATGATGCCTGTATAGTTTTATAAAGAAACTTGAACAATTTGTTACTTTGGTCATAAGATAATGCATAAAATTATAATGCAAAGGAGTAGTTATGTATAATTCTTATAATAGAGCTAATATGATAAAACCAAGTATTGTCGATTATATAAGGGGAGATGTAAACGGTGATAGAATACCAGATAATGTCTATTTAACTGGAATAAGGACGCCGAATAGTCCATTTATTCAAAATATTACTCTTGTAATTCAAAATGGAATGACAGGTGAAATTACTAGTATAGCACTTAGTGAAAATGCAGGGTACAATCCTACACTATTTTTGGGGGATTTTACAGGTAATCGTGTAAATGATATTTTAATAAGCATTAATTCAGGTGGTAGTGGTGGTATAATGTATTACTATATTTATTCATTTCTTAACAATTCAGAAAAATTATTGTTTGATTTTAATGAATATAACAAGAAATATAATTATGATGTTAATTATAAAGATAATTACAAGGTTGAGGTTATCAGTAAGATAAATAATATAGAATATATTATAGATATATCTAATAAGGAAACCGAGTATTTAAATGAAATATACGACGAAAAGGGAAAGTTAAAGAATCCACTTATTGGATTTGTAAATCCAATAAGTGGATTATATCCTGTAGATTTTGATTCAAATAAAGTATATGAGTTATTGGCGTATCAAAAAATAGCTGGAAGATACAATGCAGACTCTTTAGGCTATGTCATGAATACTCTAAAATGGCAAGAGAATATGTTTAATTTGTATAATCAGAATGTAGCTATTTTTGGTTCGCAACGATAAGTATGGTAATAAATTCGATATTGTAAGTTTCATTTAAATTATTATCTACGAAAGCATGTGAAATTTCACATGTTTTTTTTATGAGTTATAATTATTTAATAATTGAAATTGAAGTGTTTTTTATTTTTTAATCGTTATATTAAGTGTAAGGATAAAAAGGGGTGATGGTTATTCAAGAAGAACAGTTTGCAAGTTATATAAAACAATATGAACGTTTAATCATTACTATTTGCCTATCCTTTACAAAAAACTACTTAGATGCAGAAGATTTGGCACAACAAACTTTTTTATCTGCTTATACTAGCTATAGTAAATTTAATGGTGTAAATTTTAAGGCTTGGCTTACAACAATAGCAATAAATAAATGCAAAGATTTTCTTAAAAGTCCTGCAAGAGCAATTCATTGTTTAGCTGATGAAGATTTTGAATGCATAAAGGATAAGGGGGAAACACCTGAGGGAGTGCTTTTAAAAAAACATAACTGGGAACAAATACGTGGTTTATGTGAAAAATTAAAAGAGCCTTATAAAGTGGTTGCTGTAAACTATTCCAAGTATTAATTACTCAGTCATAGCATCAGCGTGGCCCATAGTTTTAGTTTTACTGGGAATTGAAATAATTGTTGCTTATATAATAAACAAGGACGAAATAATGAAATATGATTTTGCAGCAATAGTCATTTTAATAATGTTATTAATATTTGCAATGGGCATGGGCTGTATGGAGTATGTAATTACTCACATTGAACAATTTAGAACTGCATTTTAAATTATTTGTAAACAATAAAAACTATATAGCATAATATATTTTGATGAGAACTTTTAAGGAGTAACTTAATGCAAAATAAATATGATAGAGAATCAGCAAAAAATTATGCTATAAAATACGCACTGGAGCCAAACTATAAATATAAATATTTTAAGTATGTTAATGGCAATGGTGGTGATTGTGCCAACTTTGTTTCTCAATGTTTAAATGCAGGGGGAGCACCCATGGATTACAATAACATTAGACCTTGGTGGTATGCTCGGGGTGAAGGTTCAATTTGTTGGAATGTCGCTCATGCCCTATACTGGTATTTAAAAATAAATCAAGGCTCGAATAGAAATGTAATTAAGGGGCTAGAGGTAGAGGATAAACATAAACTTGAGATTGGGGACGTTGTATTTTACGAAAACTATGGTAATGTTATTTTTCATGCGGCAATAATAACTTCGTTTATAGATGTTTATGGAAACATAGAACCACGTATATCACAACATTCATATAATCAACTTAATGAGACTTATGAAAAAAATTATGCTTATAAAAAAGCGCATTTTCTTAAAATTACATTATGATGTTTAAGTTTTTTTGTAAAAAAGGGATTTCTTAATAGGAGATCCCTTAAAAC
>DHIM01000355.1:2878-3060 GCA_002403785.1 Clostridium sp. UBA4746 | reverse complement strand
AAAAATACACTTACTCATATTGACTGACTAAGTGTATTTTTTTATTAAAAAGCTTTTATAGTTTCTTTATTATTTAACATTTTTATTCATCCCATAAATTCTCTGTCAATTTTTCTATCTCTTATTTTCTTTTTTTAGTTTCCTCTATGTTTATAGTTATAGACTTAGCTATTTGTATAACC
>DHIM01000355.1:0-2665 GCA_002403785.1 Clostridium sp. UBA4746 | reverse complement strand
TAGACTTAGCTATTTGTATAACCATTCCCTCGCCTATTCCTATTGGTAATTTAATTTTATCTATATTAATTATTTTTCCATCTTCTAGTTCGACTACAGCATATTCTCCTTCAAATCTATCTATTACCCCTCTCATTTTCATCACCTTTCATTAAATAATTTGTTATCTATTTATTAACAAAACTCTTATAAACATTTATATTATCTAGAGACCTTATTCTCTCTGAGAATTTTCCTTCCTTTGTATCGCCTAATGCCTTATTCATATCATACATTCTTGCATCCATTATGTCTAAATGGTGTAACATTTCTGCTTCCGGTATCATGGGCTTTTTAGGACTTCCATATTCTGCTTCATAATGATGAGCAAGCACCATATGCTGTAGTAACATAGATACTTCCTTGTCCGCTTTAACCTCAATACTTGCTGTTTCAATCATCTTAATTCCTTGAACTATATGTCCTAGAAGTTGCCCTTCCACTGAATACTCACTTACAATTCCGAGATCACTAGCATTCATTTCATATATTTTACCAATATCGTGAAGTATTATACCTGCATATAGTAAATCTGTATTTAGAAAAGTATAAATCTCACTTAATTTTTCTCCTGCCTTAAGCATGGTGGTTGTATGATATAAAAGGCCTGATCTTACAGCATGATGGTTAGACTTAGCTGCAGGATAATTCATTAGCTTTTCCTCATTATTACTTAAAATGCTAGTAACTATGTTTTGAATATCTATATTCTTAATTTTAGATAAATAATTTAAAATATCATCATACATTATTTCTGGCGAATATGGTGCCACCGCAACATAATCACAAATATTTACTTCATCTTTTTCCTCAGTTAATCTTATCTTTTCAATTTTTAATTGAAGTTTTCCTCTCCACTCATTTACAGTTCCCTTTATTTTTACTAAAATGCTTTGCTTGAACTTATTCTCTAATTCTTCATTGCATTCCCAAAGTTTTGCATTAATATCTCCCGAGGCATCCCCTAAATTAAAATCCATATATTTATTTGTGTTACTATTATTAGAGACCTTGGTATCCACAGATTTTATAATAAAAAAACCTTCAACCCTATCTCCCTTTTTTATTTCACTTATTTTTTTTATTTCCATATTTATCTCCTTATATTGTATTAATTAGATATCATAACTTTAATATATGTTTCAATTATACATCATTATTGTTTATATAATCAAAATAATTAGTTTTGGCTTAAATAGATTTACCATGTAATTAAATATAAAAAATGAATGTATGATTTTAATAAAAATCGTACATTCATTAATAATAACTTAGTTTATTCATAATTGTTTTTAATAATATTGTACGATTTTTTTGTAATATATTATTGTTATGCAAAATTATTAAATTGCATTTTTGTTTAAAAACTAATTAGACAATCCTTAATATGCCTATTTTATAACCCTTTTTCCGGTTACAAAATGATCTCTAAAATATCCTGTTAATTCAGTTATTTTTACAACGGAACCAGTTTTAGGAGATTGCATAAATTTATTGTTTCCCACATATATTCCAGCATGGGATACTTGATTAGGTGCTGCTGTATTGGTCCTAAAAAACACTAAATCACCTTGTTGAAGATTATTTATATTAATTGTAGTACCTACATTTACTTGATCCATAGTTATTCTAGGTAAATTTACACCTATGCTTTTATAAGCATATTGTATAAGACCTGAACAATCAAAACCACCACATTCATATTTCCCAGCAGCATTAAATATCGCTGGTGTTGTACCGCCCCATAAATATGGCATGCCTAAAAATGTATTCAAATACGACATGAAACTACTAATACTTTTAGTTTCAGTATTTTGCGAAGTAATTACTGCGGAATTAGATAAACTTATGTATGTTTTAGATATATATCCTACTTGTCCATTGTACATAATTTTATAAAAGCCATCTTGCGTTCCATATAAATTCACTCTAAGACCTTTTTTTATAATTCCTATAATATTACTACCCATAGAAGCCGTTTTTCTCACATTTAAACTCGATGATGTAACATTACCAGCTCCCGTAGATTGTAATACAGGTGTAGTCGCACTGCTTGTACTATTTGTAGTTGCACTTGTTGCTTTCACATACAATTCGCTTATATAACCTATTTTGCCACCATAATTTATCCTATAAAAACCATTTATTTTTTCATACATTATCACTTTGTTCCCTAGTCTAATAACACTAGTTACAGGATAATTTAACCCAAATCCTAACCTTACATTTAAATATTGTGTTGTTATTATCCCATCTTTTCCTGTAGCGGTTGATGTTACATTGGTTGTACTTGTAGAACTAGAAGTACTTTTATCTATCTTTACATACGAGCTAGATACGTACCCAGTTTTTCCTTTATAATTTATTTTATAAAAGTTACCTTCTTTACCAAGTGTATCTATCTTTGCATTTTTTGAAAGAGAAGCTATGATAGACGCAGAGAGTGAAGGGCTTTGCCTAATACGTAATGAACTTGCACTTATTGTTGCACTCTGAGCAAGCGCGACAGATGAACTTGCCATAGTTAATAACATTGCTATAAAAGCTATTCTTTTTTTCATATAATTACCTCCAATATATTAGATAAATCTAAACTATAAATAAATAAAAAAATGCAATATAATTT
>DHIM01000033.1:9725-18689 GCA_002403785.1 Clostridium sp. UBA4746 | reverse complement strand
CTATCATATACATCATATCAATTCATTTTAACAATTTTTCATTATTTACAATTAGAGTATACTCCTCTATATTGCTCTGGGAGCATTACAGCTATACTACACATTATTTCATTCATAACCCTATCATAATACTCATTTCTATCTTCGTCTTGCTTTTTACTTGCAAGCGTAATAGGACCACCTATATTAATATGTACATCTGCATAATTAAATTTTTCTGATGCCATGTTATTGTCATCGATTGGTAATAACTTTTCTGTTCCCCAAATACTCATTGGAACAATTGTTGCCTTTGATAATTTAGCCATTAATATAAGGCCCCTTTTGCCTTCTATCATTTTTCCATTTCTACTTCGCGTTCCTTCTGGAAAAATCATAATGTTATTACCTTGTTTTAGCGTATTAACAATTTTAGATATAGCTTCCTTATCTGCAGAATTAGGTTTTAATTGTATAGTTTTCGCAACAAAAAATCCTAATTTTGTAAGTTTATTGTCTGTTAGCTTTACACCGGCAACAAAGGTTACATTATTGTCCTTTAATAATCTATTCATAACTATACCATCTGCATTGCTTAGATGATTACATATAAAAATTATGGGAGACTTTATGTCCTTGATTGTCTCCATACCGTAAGTTTTAATGTTTGCATACTTATCAATGTATGAATCTATTAATTTATTTGCTATAAAGGATACAACTCTATCTGGTAAAAATTCTATTATTCTTAGCACGGTTGGAGAAAGCATCTAAATTCCACCTTTCATAAAAAATAACTATATAATTATTATAATTTGAAAAGCCTTAAAAGTCTATAATAATAATCTCTTATATAAGGTGATGTATCCATCTCTGCACTTATAATTTTACTTTTTTCAATATAAATCGCACTAATTATTGCATTCCTTTTAATAATATTTTTACCTCTCCACCCACAAGAAGTTTTTTTATACTTTTCTTTAAATAACTGATTATCAATATTCATTAAAACTTTCAAATCAATTTTCTCCATATATTCATAAGGCTTAAATTCTTCAATATTACTAAGTTCAATTTCTTTATTGAAGGGACATCCTCTTTGACAAGTATCACAGCCAAATATTCTACCATTTAATTTATCAAACCAAGAGTCATCTATATTTTTTTTCTGAGTTATATAGGATAAACAGATATTTGCATTGTTATTTATTCCTAAATCCCCACTTACTATTGAATTTGTAGGACATGCTTCTAAACATATTTCACAATTACCGCATTTTTGTTTAAGAGGCTTGTCAGGTTCTATTACTAAATCTGTTATTATTTCTCCTAAAAACACATATGATCCATACTTCTCCGTTATTAAAGTATTGTTTTTCCCTATAAATCCCACACCAGAAAGGCTTGCAATATATCTCTCTGGTAGCGCATTGCTATCCACGAGGCTAATAGCTTTTGCACCCATACCCTCAATAAATTTACAAATTTTCTCCATATACTCAATTGTAACAATATGATAGTCTCTCCCTAGCGTATATTTTGAAAAATATGTCCTTTGAGTATTATCTTGATTATATAAATAGGGGAATGCAATAGAAATTATAGTTTTTCCGCCTAACATATATAAAAATGGATTTATTCTCTTATATACACTTGACTCTTCAAACTCATTTTCTATTCCCCGCTTCTTTCTTTTATCAAAATAAGGACTTAGCTCATGAAAAATCCTGCATTCGCTAAATCCTATTATGTCTAAGCCATTTTTTTTACAAAATTCTATTATTTCCTCTTTGTTGCTCATATTTTCAGTCCCTTTTATATTACCATATCATTATATATTCTTTTAGTATTCCCTGCATAGTCCTTAACCTCAATTATTGTCAAGGCATTTACAAAAATCACTCTAGCCGGTATACCTACTGCAGTTGCCTTTGGTAATACATTTTTTAAAACAACAGCATTAGCACCAATTTTACTTCCAGTTCCTATTTTAATTGGTCCTAAAATTTTTGCACCCGCGCCTACTATAACATCGTCTCCTAAAGTAGGATGCCTTTTACCTACATCTTTACCTGTTCCACCTAACGTAACTCCTTGGTACAAGGTTACATTATCTCCAATCTCCGTGGTCTCGCCGATAACTACTCCTGTCCCATGATCTATGAATAATCCTTTTCCTATTACAGCTCCTGGATGAATTTCTATTCCAGTAAAAAACCTAGCTGATTGGGATATAGATCTAGCTAAAAAAAATCTTTTATGATTATACAGAAAATGAGCTATCCTATATATAATTATAGCATGAATACAAGGATATAATAATATTACTTCAACCCAATTTTTAGCTGCTGGATCTTTTTCTAATATATTATCGATATCATATTTTAATATTTTAAACATAAGAAAATTCCCTCCTATAGATTTGTAGTTTTTAAATATCCAAATCTATGTATTTAAAAATAAATTTGGATATTTTAAACCCCTCATAGTAGGCACAAATAAACAAATAAAAAGGTCAATATGCAAGTCTATTTTAATGTGCCTTATTTATCTATAGCGTAGAAATATTTTTTTAATTTTGATAAAAATTTAGTCATATATACCCATTGAAATGTACTTTTCTCCTCCATCAGGTGCAACAGTAACAACCTTTTTACCCTTGCCTAATTTTTTAGCAACTTTTATAGCTGCTGCAATATTAGCTCCTGTTGAGATTCCTACCAATATACCTTCTTCTTTAGCCATTCTTTTTGCTATATCAAAAGCCTCTTCATCAGATATTTTTATTATTTCATCGACTGCACTACTATCATATATATCTGGTGTAAAACCTGCTCCTATTCCTTGTATTTTATGTGGACCTGGTTCTCCTCCCGATAATACAGGTGATTTTTCTGGTTCAACTGCAATTACTTTGATATCCTTATTAAATTCTTTTAATCTTTTACCTACCCCAGTAATTGTTCCCCCAGTTCCTACTCCTGCTACGAAAACATCTGCATCTTTTACATCACTAATGATTTCTTCTGCAGTAGTTGCATAATGTTTTTCTGGATTTGCTATATTAACAAATTGCTGTGGTATAAAAAACTCAGGTTTTCCCTCGGCTATTTCCTTAGCTTTATTTATAGCACCCTTCATACCTTTTGAACCATCTGTAAGCACAAGTTGTGCTCCATATGCCTTAATTAAATTTCGTCTTTCAACACTCATGCTATCTGGCATTACAATAATTACATTATATCCCTTAATTCTTCCAATCATAGCCAAAGCTATTCCCATATTTCCGCTGGTTGGTTCAACTACAGTAAATCCTTCTTTTAATACTCCGAGTTCCTCAGCTTTCTCTATCATTCCGAGTGCTGCTCTATCTTTTATACTTCCAGCAGGGTTGTATTTTTCGAGTTTTACAAATATATCAGCCATATCACCTTTAACTAATCTATTTAATTTTAAAACAGGTGTTCCCCCTATCATATCTAAAACATTGTTATACATCATAATAATAACCCTCCAATTTAAAATAAATAATTTGCCTTAAAAGATATCCATATTTCAACATTCGTACAATTTGATAAAATGAAAAAGCGAAACATATATAATTATTAGTGTATTATATAAAAAGTTTTTGGGTACAAAAAAAACTCCCTCTATTATTAGATACGAAGCTTTACTTCGTGGTCCCACTCTAAATTATAATCACTAAAGTGATTATAAAGCCACTTTTTCAAACACAACGCTATGCTCTATCACTATAACGGGTGAATCCCGATGCAGCCTACCCTAGCCACAAACATGTGACTAATTCGGTGCATAACTCCAAAGGGCACTTCATAAAAGTTTCCAATAAGAACCTTCTCAACTTTAGATTCTCTCTCTGTAAATTCTTCTTATACTACTTTCCTTTTTCTTAGTATTTCCTAGTATTTTAGTATGAATTACTTTTCTTTATTATATTCTTAAGCTTAAAATATGTCAATAGTATTTTACGTGTTTTACCTTGATATAATTTTTCTATGTTCTAAAAACTAATAATAAAAAAACTATTAGAATAAACTAACAGTTTTTTCAGATACCATATATTCATAATTAGTAAAATCAAACCACTAAAGATCAGATTCATTTACATATTCTGAAGTACAAACGCCTATATTATAGCTTTGTTTTACCACGTTTTCAGGATAATCATACCCATGAGTTACAGCTCCACAGGCAAAAATGCCCTCTATATTAGTTCCAAAATTTTCATTTAATTCAATTTGTCCTGTTGACGAGTTAACTAGTATTTTTGCTTGTTTTGCTAATTCATTATCAGGATATAAGTCTACTGATAAAAGTAATGCATCACAAGGTATATATCCATCACTATCTTTAATAATTTCATTATTACAATCTAACTTTACAAGCGTTATGCCTTCAATCCTACTTTTACCTTGGATAGAAATCACCTTATGTTTTATTCTAAGTGGTATATCAAAATCATTCAGAGAAGCGCTAAGTTTTTTATCAGCTGCATCAATAAATTCTTTACTTTCAACTACTGCTTTAACATTTGCCCCTTCGATTGCTAGTCTTCTTGCTACTATTAATGCAATATCTCCTGTACCTAATATAACTATTTCTTTCCCTGGCATATAACCTTCTATATTTATGAATTTCTGTGCACACCCCACGGTGTAAATACCTGCGCATCTGCTACCTGGCAAATTTGAAAACCCCCTCGGCCTCTCTCTACACCCAGACGCAATTATTATAGCTTTAGCTCCAATTTTAAACGCTCCATCACACGCATTCACTGCGTTAATTTCTTTAGTAGCATTTAAATTCAAAACTGTAGTATTTAATTTATATGAAATATTCAGTTTATTAACTTTATCTATATATTTTTGTACAAATTCCGGTCCTGTCAAATCTTCATTAAAAATATTCTTGCCAAATCCATTATGTATACACTGATTTAAGGCTCCACCTAATTGATTTTCTCTTTCTAGAATTAAAATTTTACCTTTGCAGTGTTCTTTGGCTGAAATAGCAGCTGAAAGGCCTGCTGGACCTCCGCCAATTACTACTATGTCATATTGCTGCATTAAATACCCTCCAGTTGCAAGGCATCTTTAACATGTTGGTTTCTTTAGATGCCTAATCTTAAATTTATTAAATAAATTATCACCTGCGGTGCTATTTATCTTCTTCGAAGCTAAGCTATTAACGACTTCAGAAGGAAATTTATATTCCCACTAAAATTTTCATTTTGCTATCGCACTGTAATCCCCATTTATAGATATAGGGAATCTTCCTTCTAAAATGGCGTTAAACGTAAAAACCTGTGAAATTAATTCCACAGGTTTTATTTGGCAGGGGTAGTAGGACTCGAACCTACAACCAATGGTTTTGGAGACCACTACTCTACCAATTGAGCCATACCCCTATATTAACTTTTAAAATAAAAAAATGGCAGGGGTAGTAGGGCTCGAACCTACAACCAATGGTTTTGGAGACCACTACTCTACCAACTGAGCTATACCCCTAAAATACATCCATATTATATCATGTGTTTTTAGAAAATGCAAGTGATTTTCTGTTTTTAATTTATTAAGAAATACAGAATAAATATATCATCTATCATTCCACATTTCTTAATGTTTATACTATTATAGAGTATTTATTGTACTTTAAAACCCGCGTCTTTTACTTTTGAAACAATGCCATCAAAATTGGCAGTCTTAAGTCTTATTATAATTTCTTTAACCTCAGTAAGACTTTTAGGATCAATAACTACAAAGCTAATTATATCCCCTTTATTTTCAGTTATTATCTTTGTAAGCTTAGATATCTGACCTTGAATATCATAAGCTATAACAGCTAATCTTCTTCCTTTATTAACTCCAAATAACTCTGTAAATTGATGAAATATAACATGATGTGTAACTATGCCTTTAAAATCACCCCTGCTATCCTCTACCGCAATAAATGAAACATTTCTTGTTTCTAAAAAATGTGCTGCTTCTTCTACTTGTTTCATTGAATCAATAACAGGTATATCAGTCCTCATTACATTTTCAACTACAAAATCAGTTAACAAACATTTCTTATCAATGCATTTTTCATAATAATAAGCATATATCTTTTCTTTTGAAATTGCTCCATAGAATTTAGTGCCCTCAACTACAGGAATTGATAAAAAATTGTTTTGTTCCATAATTTCTAGAGCTTTACCTATCATCATCTTTGGTGTTACCGTAGTTAATTTTTCTTTTAACAGCATCAAATTATTAACAAACATTATTTTGACCTCCTTAATAGAGTATATAATCTATTATACCTTATTTTGTAATTTAAGTATAAACAATAGTTTTTAATTTTAAAATTTCAACTTAATATAATCACTAAAAATAAATCTATATATGAAGAGTAATCTCCTAGATTACCTTTTCTTTTTTTATGTTTTAGGATAAAATATCTAGTGAGGTGAAACTTATGGAATACATAGTAACTACAGTAGATGAAACTTATAAAATAGGAGAACATATAGGATCACTTGTAAATTCAGGTGACATAATTTGCTTAATTGGCGATTTGGGCACTGGCAAAACACATTTAACAAAAGGAATTGCAAAAGGCTTAGATATTGAAGACAATATTACAAGTCCCACCTTTACAATTGTAAATGAATATACAGGCAGGTTAAAATTATATCATTTTGATGTTTACAGAGTAAATGATCCTGATGAAATAGAAGCTATAGGCTTTGATGAGTATATATTTAGTGATGGAGTTAGCATAATTGAATGGGCTAATTATATTGAAGAACTAATTCCGCCCAATAAGTTAACCATAACTATAGAAAAACTTCCTAAACTTGGAGATAATTATAGAAAAATCTACATTGAATATTCAGACAAAAGATACGATTATATAAAGGAGATAAAACTATGAAAATTTTAAGTCTAGATTCTGCAACGCAATCAGCAACTTGTGCAATCCTCGACGATAACAAAGTTCTTGGTGAAATAACATTTAATTATAAAAAACAGCATTCTCAAATACTTATGCCTATAATTGAAACATTATTCAAAAATACAGAGATGAGCATAGGTGATATTGATGGCTTTGTGGCCTCAAAGGGACCTGGTTCCTTTACTGGTCTTAGAATAGGTATGGCTACTATCAAAGGCTTAAGTCAAGGTACGAAAAAGCCTTTTGTAACTGTATCTACCTTAGATTCTTTAGCATACAACTTAGCATATACGGATGGATTTATCTGTCCCATACTAGATGCTTTAAGAGATAATGTTTATACAGCCCTATATACTTTTGAAAATTGTGAACTTAAACGAATTAGTGACTACATTAATATATCAATTGACGAATTAATAAACATGCTTAAAGAGAAGGATTGCAATATTTCCTTTGTTGGAGATGGCACTACAAAGTTCAAAGAAAAGCTCATAACTAATTTACCTAAGGTAAGTTTTGCACCAGCCCATTTAAACTTAGCTAGAGCGACCTCACTTGGAGAGTTAGGTCTTAAACTTTTATCTAATGGAACATTCGATGACATATATGCTTCCGTACCTATTTACCTACGAAAACCTCAAGCTGAGCGTGAGTATGAAGAAAAGATGAGGCAAAATAAAAATGAATAATGATTTTAAAATTTGCCCTATGGATGCATCATCTATTAGATCTATACTCAATATTAGCGAGTTAAGCTTTCCTATTTCCTGGAGTTTAGAATCACTCCAAAGTGAACTAGACAATAAATTTGCTAAATATGTTGTACTAAAAAAGGGTAATTCTATAGTAGGTTATGGAGGCATGTGGGTAATTATAGATGAAGCCCATGTTACTAATATTGCGGTGCACCCAGAGGCTCGTGGCCATGGAGGTGGAGACATAATTGTAGAAGCTTTATTTAGAATTTGTAGAAAGCATAAAGTTACAGGAATTACCTTAGAGGTTAGAAGTTCAAATTTTGCTGCTATAAATCTATATGAGAAATATGGGTTTGAAAAGGAAGGCCTTAGGCGCCATTATTATGAAGATAACGGAGAAGATGCAGTAATTATGTGGAACAGACACTTATAACAGGCAATATAAAAAAGCTAGTATATAAATGGGTCCCTACAGAATAGGTGCCCGTTTATATATACTAGTTTTTTTATTTTCCATTAATAATTTTGTTGTTTATTTTATATTTTCTCTCTATATTCTCTTTATGAAGTATAGGAGAAACCCTCTTATATAAAGCTAAAGTCATTGCTGATATTACTATTCCTTTAAGAAAATTAAAAGGGATAATCATCCAAATAACGAAAGAATTTAAATCTTTTATATTATTATTTATTTTTGATCCCATTCCTACCACAGCAGCTATTGGGAATCCTAATACTTTTTCATATAAAGGTAATATAACAAAATAGTTTAATATAGATGCAAAAATTGACATACAAACTACTCCTATTAATAACCCAGCGATAGCCCCACCCTTACTTTTTCGAGCCTTATATATAAGTCCTGATACTAATATTAAACATGAACCTACTAGAAAATTTGCTAGTTCACCTATGAATGCAGTTTTACTTGCAAGCATTCCATGTAATATATTCTTAAATAGTTCAATAACAACTCCGGCTATTGGTCCTAATGCAAAGGCACCTAGGAGTGCTGGCAGATCACTAATGTCAATTTTTAAGAATTCTGGAAATATTGGAAGTGGCACCTCAATATACATTAAAAGAAAAGCCATAACAGCTAAAAGTGAAATTTTAATAAGTTTAATAAGTTTTTCGTCTCTCATTTTTATACCCCCTAATTAAATATACCTTCTAGGGATGGATATAATAAAAGCCCTGACATATAACAATGTCAGGGCGAATTTATATATATATATCACATCTTCTTTTATCCAGACTTTACTGTCGGCTTCGGGATCTAACCGAATCAGCTTTACGGCTCGCGGGCTTTACCGCCGGTGGGGAAATT
>DHIM01000033.1:7007-9553 GCA_002403785.1 Clostridium sp. UBA4746 | reverse complement strand
AATTTACCGCCGGTGGGGAAATTAGCCCCGCCCTGAAGATTATTAAATTTATTTTTATAATTTAATTATATACTTGTTTTTTTAAAAAGCAAGATATTATTATTGATTTTTCATTGATAATGATATTCTTTTTCTTTTCTCATCTACTTCTAGCACGCTAACCTCTACTATATCTCCAACACTAACCACATCTAATGGATGTTTTACAAATTTATCTGATAATTGGCTTATATGCACTAACCCATCTTGATGAACTCCAATATCAACAAAAGCGCCAAAGTCAGATACATTTCTAACTGTACCCATAAGTTTCATTCCTGGTTTAAGATCCTTCATTTGAACTACACCTGTTTTGAGTATTGGTTTTGGTAATTCTTCTCTTGGATCTCTACCAGGCTTTTTAATTTCTTTAATAATATCTCTAAGAGTTGGAGCACCTATTTCTAATTTTTCAGCTAACTCATTAAAATTGATATCTTTTATCCTCTCATCCATATCTTTAAAGTTTAAAGATTTAAGATCTTCTTTTGAATACTTTAAGAAATCCAATAATTTTTTTGTAGCATTATATGACTCAGGATGAATTGAAGTATTATCTAAAAATTCTTTACTTTCCATAACCCTTAAAAATCCTGCACATTGCTCATATGCCTTTGCCCCTAATCTTTTCACCTTTAATAATTCTTTTCTAGTCTTAAATTTACCATTTTCTTCTCTATAGATTACAATGTTCTGAGCTATAGAAGAATTAATTCCTGATATATAAGTTAATAAAGATGGCGTTGCAATATTAAGATCTACACCAACAGCATTAACACAGTCTTCAACTACCCCTTTTAAAGATTCATCAAGTTTCTTTGGTGCTACATCATGTTGATATTGTCCAACTCCAATAGCCTTAGGATCAATTTTTACAAGCTCCACTAATGGATCTTGAAGCCTTCGTCCAATGGAAATTGCCCCTCTAATAGATACATCTATATCGGGATATTCTTTAGATGCAAGCTCTGATGCCGAATAAACCGACGCACCTGCTTCTGAAACTATAACATAATATAAATCTTTTGAGCATTCTTCTTTAAGTTCTTTAATTATCTGAGCTAAAATTTCTTCAGACTCACGACTAGCAGTTCCATTTCCAAGTGACACTACTTCTACATTATGCTTAATCACTAAATCTTTAATAATAGCTATAGATTTTTGAACGCCGTCCTTACTACCTGCAGTAGCATATACTGTTGCTATATCCAAGAGCTTACCAGTATCATCAAGTACCGCTATTTTACAACCAGTTCTAAATCCAGGGTCAAATCCAAGAACTACTTTCCCTTTTATTGGTGACTGCATTAAAAGGGCTTTTAAATTAGCTTTGAATATATCTATTGCCCCAATTTCGCCTTTTTCTGTAAGCTCTGATCGTATTTCTCTCTCAATTGAGGGAAATATAAGTCTTTTTACTGAATCTATTATGCTAAGCTCTATATATTTATCGGTTTCATTATTTCCTTTTAAACATTTAACTCTTAGGTACTCAGTGATTTGATCATTATCAGCTTTAATTTTTACAGAAAGTATTTTACTACTCTCGCCCCTATTTATAGCAAGAATTCTATGTGGTGGAATAGACTTAACGCCTTCTTTATACTCATAATACATTTCAAATGGGGTAGTTTCTTCAGAACTTCCTTTGGTCTCTACATTTCCATGATTATGTACTAATGCCCTAATCCACTTTCTATAATTGGCTTCATCTGAAATCATTTCGCTAATAATATCACTCGCACCTTGAAGTGCATCTACATCACTATTGACTCCCTTTTCTTCACTTATAAATTTTTGAACATATTCATTTATATCTCCCTTAAGCTCACCACTAAAAATAGTTTCCGCAAGAGGTTTAAGTCCCTTTTCTATTGCAATGATAGCTCTCGTTCTTTTCTTAGGCTTAAATGGTCTATATATATCCTCAATCTCTGTAAGTGTTTCACATTTATTAACAGATTTCTCTATTTCCTCTGTTAACTTCTCTTGTTCCGCTATAAGACGTATTACATCCGTTTTTCTTTCTTCTAAGTTTCTAAGATATATAAGTCTCTCTGTAAAATTTCTAAGTATTATATCATCGAGTCCACCGGTTCTCTCTTTTCTATATCTAGCTATAAAAGGAACTGTATTCCCTTCATCTAATAATTCAATTACACTTTCCGCCTGATTCATAGTTATTGAAAATTCTTTAATTAATCTACTATTTATATTTTCCATATTTTTTGGCTATTATGATCGTCACATTCAAATAAATATTAGTCAGTATGTTAGTTTATTTATTATCATATAATTAATAGCCAATCCTCCTCACATAATTTATATTTTTAAGTTTATACAACTAAATTTGACATATTTAATCATACCACGAATTTCATCTTCATATCTATATAAAATATAGAAATTTATAGGAGTAATGTATGAAAAAATTAATATATTCTTATTTTTTAGCATTTTTTCTTTTATTATTATTTTATAGCTCACATTTGTATTATACCCTATAT
>DHIM01000033.1:480-6873 GCA_002403785.1 Clostridium sp. UBA4746 | reverse complement strand
CATTTGTATTATACCCTATATAAATTTAATCCTACAAATGTGTACCAAAACATAAAATATATCTCATCAGACCAGTTTAAAGGTAGATTACCTGGCACCTTAGAAAATCAAGAAATCGCTACTTATATTGACACTGAATTTAAAAATAACGGGTTAAAACCCTATAAAGGTAAAGAATTACAAAGCTTTAAAGTCCTATATCCTAAACAACTCAATAATAGTCCATATCTAAAGGTATCGGATAAAAATGGTAATGTAGTAAAAAATTTTGTTTATAGCAAAGATTTTAAAGAGGATATGTTAAACTTTAAAACTAATCATTTAACTTTCAGTGAAAGCAATGTTAAAGCAATAAGCTCTAACTATCTTAGAGTTAATACGAATGATGGCCCTTTCATATTCTTTGTTCCAAATGGAAATAATTTATCCTTCAGAAGCTCATTTATACATAATTCAAAGTACAATATGTATATTATGATTACTAAAGAAACCCTTGCTACGCTAAAAAGTTTATTAGACAATGATAACACTGTTAATTGTTTTATTCCTTATGAAACCTCAGAAACCCGTATAAATAACGTTATGGGCTATTTAGAAGGCACAGACACCTCTCTTCCACCAATAATTATTTCTGCACACTTTGACCATGTAGGCACGGATTTAAATGGGACTATATATAGTGGTGCTCTAGATAATGCGTCAGGGCTTTCCTTCATGCTAGAAATGAGTAGGTATCTAACCTCGCTTGGCAAACCTTCCCGGAGTATTCTTTTCTTAGGATTTAACGCAGAAGAGTTTGGTTGCTTAGGTTCAAACGCATTTATTAAAGAGTATGGGAATAACATCAAAAATAGCGAAGTGTTCAATTTTGACATGATTGGAAGTAATAACAATGTTCCTCTTTGCATAGTAGGTGGAAAAAAAGACACTGCTAAAACGCCTTTCATAAAGTCAGTTTCAAACACCTGCAAAGCTGAAAAAATAGATTTCAATTATCTTTTTGAAGATGCTAGTGACCACGAAGGCTTCAGAGACCAGAATATTGATGCAATAACTTTTTGTGACAATGATATGACACGTATACACACACCAAATGACACTTCTGATCATATAAGTTTAGCTACTATAGAAAGATGTTATAGTGTAGCATCCAAAGAAATTGTAAAATATACTTTTAAAAGTAACTTCATTATTATGTATTATAAGGAATGTTTTCTAATTTCTATGATTGGAATCATAATATTTTCAGTACTTTATAAGAAAAACAATAAAGAGAATTCCTATAAATGATGTGATATCAGGGGGTATTAAGAATGTTTAAGTAATTGTTTTCTTGACATATTATTATTTTTATTCTATGATTAATTTAAAAGTGCCTTATTATTAGAAGTGAATATATCCAATATAAAGAAAAGTATTAATTTGAATGAAGTCTTTTCATAAATGTTTTTTATATCAACTAGGGTGGTACCACCGATAACGCTCGGTCCCTTTTCGGGATGCGGGTTTTTTTGTATTTATTTTTAAATATTTTATTGAATAGGAGGAGAATAATTATGGCAAAAGAAAAGAAATTTGTAGAATCTATCACCTCTATGGATGAGGATTTTGCAAAATGGTATACTGATATCGTAAAAAAAGCGGAACTTGCTGATTATGCAAGTGTTAGAGGGTGCATGGTAATTCGGCCTTACGGTTATGCAATATGGGAAAATATCCAGAAAATATTAGATCAAATGTTTAAAGATACAGGACACGAGAATGTGTATATGCCAATGTTCATTCCTGAGAGTTTACTTGAAAAGGAAAAAGACCATGTTAAAGGTTTTGCACCTGAGGTTGCTTGGGTAACACACGGAGGTAATGATCTACTTGCAGAAAGACTTTGCGTAAGACCAACCTCTGAAACATTATTCTGTGATCACTATGCGAAGATAATTCAATCTTACAATGATCTTCCTAAATTATATAATCAATGGTGTTCTGTCGTAAGATGGGAAAAAACCACAAGACCTTTTCTTAGAAGTTCAGAATTTTTATGGCAAGAAGGGCATACTGCTCATGCAACTGAATCAGAAGCAAAAGAAGAGACACTTAGAATGCTTAATGTATATGCAACTTTTTGCGAAGATACCCTTGCTATTCCAGTTATAAAAGGCAAGAAGACAGAAAAAGAAAAATTTGCTGGAGCAAGTGAAACTTATACGATTGAAAGCTTAATGCATGACGGCAAAGCACTACAATGCGGTACTTCTCATAATTTTGGAGATGGTTTTGCTAAAGCCTTTGACATTCAATATACGGATAAAACCGGTAAACTTGCTTATGTTCACCAAACTTCTTGGGGAATGTCTACTAGACTTATCGGAGCCTTAATTATGGTTCATGGTGATGATAATGGTTTAGTATTACCACCAGCTATAGCTCCAATTCAACTTATGATTATTCCAATTGCACAACATAAAGAAGGCGTAATTGAAAAAGCAACAGAGCTTAAAAATATGTTGTCAAAGCTTGCTAGAGTAAAAATAGATACCAGCGACAAAATGGCTGGATGGAAATTTAGCGAATACGAAATGAAAGGTGTTCCACTCCGCCTAGAAGTTGGTCCAAAAGATATAGAAAAGAATCAAGTAGTCTTAGTAAGGCGAGATACTCGAGAAAAAATATTTGTTCCAATGGCTGAACTTGAAACAAAAGTTCCAGAAATTCTAGCAGATATTCAAAAATCTTTACTTGAAAAAGCTAGAGATTTACAAAATAAAAAAACTTTCAGTGCAAAAACTGTTGAAGAATTAAAAGAACTTCTAGATAAAACTTTAGGTTTTGTTTACGCTCCATGGTGTGGGGAACTCACTTGCGAGGAAAAAGTAAAAGAAGTTGCTGGTGCATCATCTAGATGCATGCCATTTGACCAATCAGATGAAAAAGGTGTTTGCTTATGTTGTGGGAAACCAGCTAAAGCTACTGTTATCTGGGGAAGATCTTATTAAAAAACATTATAAAAGCGATTGACGTTATAGTCAATCGCTTTTATAATGTTTAATCTTATTCCTCGATAAATTGAGCTAATTCCTTATTAAATTTATCATATTCTTCCCAAAACAACCCATGTCCACTATTTTCAAATGGTACAAGCTTCGAACTTTTTATTGCATTCTTTTGCGCTATTGCAAGTGAAAAAGGACAAACTTTATCATGAACACCATGGAGAATTAAAGTTGGAACTTGTATTTTAGAAAGATCATAGAATAAAGTTTCATCTCTAAGTGATATTGCCACCGCTGCGGTGGACCACCCTGCTGCCTCAAGTCCTAATTGGAAGAACCAATTTGAGAATGGCTGAGTTATATACTGAAAGAAAAAATCATCTCCAAAATCCTGTAACATTTTAGGACGATCATTATATGTTCCATTTATAATTTTATTTACATTCTCTTTGGGTAACCCATATGGAAAATCTGCTTGTTTAATAAAACTTGGCGCAGCCGCTGCGAAAAGTGCAAGCTTACATACCCCATAACCATTATGACGGGCCATATATCTAATAGCAATTGCTCCTCCAACTGAATGTCCAGCAAGTGTAAAGTTTTGCAAGCAAAGTTTTTCAACAACACACCTTATGTCATCTGATAATCGATCATAGCTATAACCCTTAAGTGGTTTATCTGATTCTCCAAACCCTCTTATATCAATTCCGATACACCTATATCCCATTTGTGGAAGTTGATTAAATTGATATTCAAACAACTTATGGTTGGCTGGCCAACCATGTATAAATAGGATTACCTTCTCACTATCTGGATTAATATCCTCGACATAAATTTTCACATCTTCCTCTACTCTAATATAATATCCCACAGGAAATCCTCCTTTAATAATTCTCTTATTTACATGTTATTCCAGTTATTACAAATACGTGATTTTCTAATTTATATAATAAAAAAGCATACGCCTATTATACTTATATTTTCATGTGAATAGTTATAAAAATACGTACTTATTCCTTTTGTTGAATGCTTGAATTGTTTTTGTTATAATAATATTAGTAATATACTTAAGACATTTATGCCATTATTATATTTTACTAATATGTATATTTGTAGGTGAAAATAATGTCAGAATCTCAGATAACAAAAAAAGCTCTTGCATTATCTATTAAAAAATTAATGGAAACAATCCCTTTAGCTAAATTAACAATTCATGAGATTGTTAATAACTGTGGCATTAACAGGCAAACCTTTTATTATCATTTCAAGGATAAATTTGATCTTGTAAACTGGATATATTATAGTGAGGCTATAGAAAGTATAACCGACTGTAAAAACTATGCTCACTGGACTGATGGCATGTATAAAACTTTAGTATATTTTATGAATAACAAATCCTTTTATATTAACGCTCTTAATACTCCAGGCCAAAATGCCTTTAATGGATATCTTTTTGAAAAAACCTATGATCTTATTATGGGAGTTGTAAATGATATTTCCTCTAACATAAAAGTTTCAGGATCCGATAAAAATTTTATTGCTGATTTTTACACTCATGCTTTTGTAGGTATAACAGTACAATGGATAAAAGGCAGCATGAAGGAATCCCCCAAGACAATGGTAGGTAGACTAAATGATGTAGTTGAAGGAAGTATGTTAGGTGCTTTAACTAGATTTGCTAATTATCATTAAGAAGGATGTATCAAATTATTTTTGATACATCCTTCTTCAATTTACTTTCTATCTCTTGTATAAACTACAATTGCATCTCTTAGGAACTTTGCTGTCCCTGGTTGTTTTTCATCATAATACGCAGTAAATCTTTCATCATCCACATACATCTGAGCAAGTTCAACATGCGCCTCCTTGGTATATTTGTCCCAATAAAGACAAAGCCACTGACGATGTAAGTCTGCTGCTATTTGAGCCAATTCCCCTGCCGGGTCTCCAGTTTTAAATGTCTCTGCAAGTGTATCTATAATTTCAGTAGAAAGCCTTGTAGCCTCCTCCACTTGACTCTTAGACATACCCTTAACTTTATTATTTGACTTTTCTACGACCTCATCACCATATTTCCCTCTGATTTCTGCGCCACATTTCTTTTCGTTATCAGCAACTAACTTCTGTTTAAAACCATCAAATTTTTCTTTATCAGTCATATTAATTCTCCCTTCAGTTAAGGCAATTGTTTTATCAATATTTAAGATTAATAAATCTAATCGCTCCCTTTTACATACAAGCTTAATGCGATGTTCATTCAGTGCTTCTACTTTGTTAAATGATGACTTGGTTACTATGTCTTTAATACCTTCAAGGTTCATACCTAGTTCTCTATAAAAAAGAATTTGTTGCAACCTATTGACTTCTGCTTCACCATATATGCGATATCCCGATGAATTAATTCTTGCCGGGTTAAGAATGTCTATCTCATCATAGTATCTCAATGTTCTAGTACTAATGCCCGCAATTCTGCCTAGTTTTTGCACTGTGTATTCCACCTTATCACCTCCTAATAAGCTAACTATATACCTTTACGTTACGTCAATGTCAATGAATATTTATTAAAATTCAAATGTTTTAATAGGTTATTTTTGGTATAATAATAAATATAAAAATTTCATATGGAGGTTAGATTAGTTATGATTAATAAAGCTATAATGTTTGCAAGTATAACGCACAGCAATCAGTATAGAAAAGCGTCGAATATTCCATATATTCTGCACCCACTTGAAGCTGGCATTATTGTTTCACAAATAAGGTACGATGAGGATCTAATATGCGGTGCAATACTTCATGACACCATTGAGGACGTACATGTTAGTTATGAATCAATTGCAACTATGTTTAATAAAAGGATAGCAGACCTTGTTGCATCGCAGACTGAAGATAAGACAAAGAGTTGGGTTGAGAGAAAAAACCACACTATAAAAAGTCTCCAAGAAGAAAATGACGAAGATATAAAGATAATTTGCCTAGGGGATAAGCTCTCAAACATAAAATCCATAAATAGAGACTATCAAATAGAAAAAGAAAATCTTTGGGAAAGGTTTAATATGAAGGATAAAAATATGCATGGATGGTACTATAAAGGATTAGTTGAAAGCTTAAGTAGCTTATATAATTATAATGAATATCAGGAATTTAAAAACCTTGTTTTAGAAGTTTTTTATGAGTAAATATCAAAAGTTTACAAGTTCAACTGAGGTTTTAACTGCTATGACGGGTAGGTTTTATGAATCGTTATGTATAAGATTAATTTTTGTCTGATTGATAGTAAAAGCTTTATAGCAAATTAAAATCAGTTAAATAATAAATGCCACTAGTAGCCTACCAGTGGCATCTTCGTTTCCAATACAGAAAAACCATTCAAGATAACCTATTATTATGTGGAATGATTTTATAT
>DHIM01000033.1:0-332 GCA_002403785.1 Clostridium sp. UBA4746 | reverse complement strand
TATTATGTGGAATGATTTTATATCCCCCCTTTCAAAATAAATTAATTTATTTATTTTCTTAATATATATATATCTTATGTATATACTTTATTGTATAGTAAATCCTTTTAAGTATTTTTTAACTCAAATACTAAATAAAAGAAAGTAACTAAGATATTATTAGCTACTTTCTCATCTTTTAAAGTTTTAATTATGTATATTATTTCTTATACTTTTCTATAAACTCTAATAATGCAATGGAATATAAGTCTTGCATCTTAAATTGGTCATTGCTTTTACAGAAACTTATCCATTCATTATTAACATTATCATATACCTATATTAGTCCTGTC
>DHIM01000026.1 GCA_002403785.1 Clostridium sp. UBA4746 | reverse complement strand
ATAAGAGACAGATATAATATAGTATAGTAATTAAAAATCTTTTAGTGATAATCTATGCATTCTTTTAATTTATTATAAATTAAAATGACGAAATGCTTCACTAAAATCAATCTCGATTAATAAATATATAGTAATACAAATAAAATAGTTCTATGAAGAATAATGTTTAATACTTATTGTTCTTAATATAACTACGAGGAGGTAATCTTTTGAGTATTTTTAAAGGTTCTGGTGTTGCAATAGTTACTCCTTTTAATGAAAGAGGAGTGGATTTCAAAAAACTCGAAGAATTAGTAGAATGGCATATTAAAAGTAAGACAGACGCAATTGTAGTATGCGGTACTACGGGCGAAGCGTCCACCATGACTGAGCAAGAAAGAAAAGAGACTATAAAATTTGTAGTTGATTTAGTTAATAAACGGATTCCAGTAATCGCTGGTACAGGAAGTAACAACACTGCCGCTACAATAAGTATGAGTAAATGGGCAGAAAAAATTGGAGTAGACGCTATACTTGTAATTACGCCTTACTACAATAAAACTACTCAGAAAGGATTAGTTGAACATTATAAAACAATTGCAAATAGTGTAACTTCACCAATAATAATATATAACGTTCCTTCAAGAACAGGTCTTAACATCAATCCTAGTACTCTTCTAAAATTATGCGCAATGCCAAACATTGTAGCAATTAAAGAAGCAAGCGGCAATATAAGTCAAATAGCACAGATTAAAGCACTATGCGGAGATAACTTAGATATCTATTCAGGTAATGACGACCAAGTTATACCAATACTATCCTTAGGTGGTTTTGGAGTTATATCTGTTCTCGCAAATATAATTCCTACGGACATTCATAATATGTGTGAATTATATTTAAAGGGTGAGCATGCAAAGGCTTTAGAGATTCAACTTGGATACCTTCCTCTTAACAACTCAGTATTTATAGAAACTAATCCTATCCCTGTAAAAACAGCTATGAATCTTATGGGAATGGAGGTTGGTCCTTTGAGACTACCTTTATGTGAAATGGAAGAAAATAATTTACAGTTTCTAAAAAAAGAACTAAAAGCATATAATATTCCTTTAAAGGAGGGTAACTAATGATTAGAATGCTTCTAAACGGTTGCAATGGAAAAATGGGTAAAGTTATTTCTGAAATGGCAAAAGCATCTACAACTATTTCAATTGTTGCAGGTGTTGATAAGAATTCATCTAACTTAAGCTATCCATGTTATGACAGCATACTTGAATGTGATATTGATGTAGATGTAATTTTAGATTTCTCAAGACCAGATGCTCTAGATAGCTTATGTAAGTATTCTAAAGAGAAAAATATTCCTATTATATTCTGTACTACTGGTTTCTCGGCCGAGCAGTTATCTAAAATTAATTCCCTTAGCAGTGAAATTCCAGTATTTCACTCTGCAAATATGTCTATAGGCATAAATATTGTTAATAATATACTTAAGGGCATAAGCAATATGCTTTATAAGGATTTCGATATTGAGATAATTGAAAAACATCACAATCAAAAAGTCGATGCTCCTAGTGGTACTGCTCTACTTCTTGCAAATACAATTAAGGATTCCATTGACGATGAAACGTTCTTCACTAAGGGACGTGATGGCTTAAGTAAAAGACAACCTAATGAAATAGGAATTCACGCTATACGTGGTGGAAATATTGTAGGTGATCACGAAGTCATATTTGCAGGAAAAGGAGAATGTATCGAAATCAAGCATACTGCAATCTCAAGAGATGTTTTTGCAATAGGAGCACTTAAAGCTTGTGAATATATATACGGAAAAGATAAAGGTCTATATAGTATGGATGATGTAGTTAATATGACAATTTAGCCTTTAAACCCCGAAACTAAAAAAGCAACCTTTAAAGTATAAAATACTTTAAAGGTTGCTTTTTTGTTACAATGATTTAATCCATTTTTCCATTCTGTCTAATCCCTCTTTTAACACTTCTAAACTATAGGAATATGAAATTCTTATGAAACCTTCTCCTCCAATGCCAAAAGCTGAACCAGGCACAACAGCAACCTTACCTTCATGTAACAGTCTGGTGCAAAACTCTTCACTACTCATAGAAAATTTTGTTATAGATGGAAATATATAAAAGGCACCCTTTGGAAGTGTTATATCCATTCCCATTTGTTTTAATCTTTTATATACATATTCTTTTCTCTTTTCAAATTCAATTTTCATATTATTTACATCATTCATGCTAGATCGCAATCCTTCGCACGCACCCCATTGAGATATTGAAGTCGCACAAGAAACATTATACTGATGCACTTTCATTATATTATCCGTAATATACTTACTAGCACAAACATACCCTACTCTAAGTCCTGTCATTGAAAACATTTTAGAAAACCCGCCCACCAAAATCACTCTATTTCTTAATTCATCAATTTGAGCTAGAGAATAGTATTTTTCATAGCATAATGAGCTATACATCTCATCGCTTATGATGTAAATATCTTTTTCTTTTAAAATTTTAAAGAGCTTATCTCGCTCAATGCGTGATAATATTGCTCCCGTCGGGTTCGACGGATGTGACATCACTAAAAGCTTGGGATTTTCCTCATCAATAAGTTTAGTTAGGATCTCAAAATTAATAGTAAAATCACTATTAAGATTATAATTAACTACTTCTGCTCCAAAAATTTTAACACAGCTCTCATAAGCTGGATATGCTGGCGTTGGTATAAGCACCTTATCCCCAGCATTTAAAAACGCTGCAAATATGCATAGAAGTGCTTCGCTTCCACCGACAGTCACTGTTATTTCATCAGCTAGATACTTAATGTCCATTCGCCATAAAAAATCAGAAATCTCATTTCGAAGTTCTAGAATTCCCGCATTAGCTGTATATTCAGTTTTATTGTCATTAATAGCTTGAATCATGGCATTTTTAATATTTTTAGGCACTGGAAAATCAGGTTGACCAAGGGTAAGTGAAATTGCACCCTTTACCTTTGTAACCTTATTAAAAAATTTTCTAATACCAGAAATCTCTACATTGTTTATATTATTTGAAAATAAATTATTCATAACAGCCTCCTTTTCAAGTGTTTTGCTCTCAAGTGTTTTCATTATAAGTATTTTACTATATAATAGAATAAAAATCAGTATTTTTTGAATTTTTTTAGAATAATGTTAATATTTTTTTTTAATTACTGTACACTTTGTTATATCATTTACAATTTGCATAGTTTTGTGTTAAAATTATGTTTTTAAATTCAACTATATTGTTGAAAATAATTACTAATATAAATATTCTTTTTAGGAAATAATATTTATATTATAATCAGAATTAAATGCATATAAACAATAATTTGTCTTAATACTTATAATACGAAAGGAGAGTTACTATGATGAACTATGATTTAACAGACCCTTATGAAATTGCAAGGTACATAAAAGAGGCTAAAAAAGCAACTCCAATTAAAATTTATATTGATGGGGATTTATCACAATGTGAGTTTGGAGGTATAGAAAATTTTGGTAGTGGAAGTTTTAATATGCTTTTTGGAGAAAGTGATGAGATATCAGATTTTCTAATAAAATATAAAGATAATATCAAAAAATTCAAGCTAGAGCTAGACAGACGAAACTCTGCTATTCCACTGATTGATTTGAAAAATATTGATGCAAGAATTGAACCAGGTGCAATTATACGCGATAAGGTTACCATAGGTAAAAATGCCGTTATAATGATGGGTGCTGTAATTAATATAGGTGCTGAAATTGGCGATGAAACTATGATAGATATGAATGCTGTTGTTGGAGCACGTGGCAAACTAGGTAAAAGAGTTCATTTAGGAGCAGGTGCCGTAATAGCAGGAGTACTCGAACCACCAAGCAAAAGTCCTTGTGAAATTGGAGATAATGTACTAATCGGAGCAAACTCTGTAATACTAGAAGGAGTAAGAATTGGAAATAATTCTATAGTTGCAGCCGGATCAGTAGTTGTAAATGATGTTCCTGAAAATGTTGTAGTTGCTGGAACCCCAGCAAAGATAATAAAAAATGTAGATAGTAAAACTAAAGAAAAAACCAAACTACTTGATGATTTAAGAAAATAAAAAGGGTAAAGAGCATATATTACTACAAATGCGTTTCACTTTGCTAAGTAATTCTAAGATAATTTTAATGAAAAATGCTAAAAAGTACAAACTCGCGAAAGCTCAAACATGTACTTTTCTTAACGCACTCTTCATTAAAATTATTTTGAATTACTAAAGCTTGTTCATATGCATTTTACGTAATATATGCTCTTTTCTACGCCTTAATATCGGTAATATATGCTATATAGCGTCTAAAGCTTGAAAGTCCTGATCTTCATCAGTAGGTGAGTCTAATTCTACTGTATTCTCACCATCTTTAGTAACTTTTTCCATCTTTGATATGGACACTTCATATGCTACTTTTTTTATAACTTCGTCGTCAGATAGTTTCTTTTGATATTCTCTACTTTGAAGTCTTCCCCAAATTCTTATATTATCTCCTACTTCAAGACTTTTACAGAATCTAGAATTTCGTCCCCAAGCAATTGTAGGTATATAATCAGATTTATTATACAATCTGTTAACTGCTAAAAGCATGTCTGCAATCTCTCTTCCAAAAGGAGTTGTCCTATATACTGGGCTTTTGCAGATATATCCATCTAAAAATATTTGATTTGGATTTTTACTTCTTTCTTCACATACCTTAATGTCCCTAGCAAATACTGTTAATATTAATCTATTTGATCCTTCAACAAACTTATTGTAAGATCTAAGTTGGCCTTCAACTATAAATTCGTTTCCTACTTTGATATCCATACCTGCAATTAATCTTTCAGAAATTGTTATTGTTAATACATCAGTTGTTTCACTAAGTCTCCATACCTCGAAATCAAATATATAAAACCCTTCTCCATACATTTCATGACTGAACTTTAATTCTGATACTACTTTTCCTTCTAAATAAATCTTGTTATTTAACATAACATTATCCATCATAATCCCTCTTTCCCCTTAGTTTTTTTAATAAACTTTCCTTAGAATATAAGTATTCATTTTTCTAGTGTAATATACCAAATATTGAGAGAATTTTTTTATATCTATTTTTCCAAAATTGTTAAGATTTATATTCCCATTATAATACAAATGCTTGTTAAATTCCAATACTTTTGATTTTTATTTCTGTATTTGTTTTCCTGCTTCATTTATATAATAATTATTCTTATATATAAGATCTGATACTGTTACAAATTGGTATCCTTGATTTTTAAAATATTGTAATATTTTCTCTAAATTTTCAGGAGTGTATTTTGCATCATTATGAAATAAAAGTATGGACCCCGGCTTAGTGTTTTTAATTATTCTATTATACTCAATTTCTGCTCCTTGTTCTTTCCAATCTATACTATCTACATCCCATTGAATACAATAATGATTTGTGGATGCTACTGTTTCAATTACTAAATTATTATACTCTCCAGATGGACATCTAAAAAGTGTTGTTTGTTGCCCTGTTATAGCCATTATCTTTGCATCAGTCGCATCTATTTCTCTAATCATTTTTTCTTTAGAAACTGTAGTCATTATGGGATGTTTATTAGAATGATTTCCTATTTCATGTCCCTTTTCATGCAGAGTCTTTAACATAATCGGATACTGGTCTATCCACGCTCCCACAACAAAAAATGTTGCTTTAGCATTGTATTTATCTAATGTCTTCAATATATCACCTGTTCTATCATCACCCCAGCTTGCATCAAATGAAATTGCAATCTTTTTCTCTTTAGTATCTACGTTGTAAATTGGTAATTTACGTTGTTCACCTAAAAACGTACCCTTAGTTTTCCAATTGTAAATACCCATAATCATTGAAATTCCAATGAAAATCACACAAAATACTATTAAATTCTTTTTTATGTAACTCATACCCTCTTATATCCCCCCCTTG
>DHIM01000002.1:9875-13765 GCA_002403785.1 Clostridium sp. UBA4746 | reverse complement strand
TTGTTTTTCTTTATTTTCATCATTTAGCAATTTATTTTCCGGTAAATATCTCTGAAGGTTCTTCACCTTTAGTTTAAGATAATCTATTTTTTCATCAAAGGTTGTTTTGTCAATTATTCCTCTTGAAGCTATTTTGCCTTCTACTTTTTCTAGATTATTATTAACCTCCATTAACTTTTCACTACAAATTTTTTTCACCTTTGAATCATCTGTTTGGATATCTATAGCATTTAAATTGTCTTTTGCCTTTAGATTACAAAGTAATTCTCTTTTAAAAGAATCTACATTAGGTGTATATACTAATTGACGATGATCTAATACCTTTACTTCCGGATCTGACTCCCGAGTAACATCTATATACATTTCTTTAATTCCCTGTTCTTTGGAAGCAACAATTTTGAAGCATTTAGTACTACCCTTTTTTTCTGATATATCTATATTCAGCTTAATTTTTTCTTCCATACTAAGATTATTTTCAAGGAATTGTAATTTTCCCTCTAAATAAGACTTCTGCTCTAATGTAGTTTTAGGACAACAATTTTCACTATTAAGTAGATGTTCAATATTTTCCTTTGCCATACTATTTAATAAATCGGGAGTTTTTCTTAATCCAATGATTTTACGTTGAAGTTTATATTTTCCTTTGTCTAAATCTATTTTTAATTCATATAATTTTACTTTCAACTCTTCAGTATACTTCAGATCCATTTTAGGATTTTTCAATTCATCTGTATACTCTTTCATTAAACAATTATATGCTACAATTTCTTCATGAACAGTTCCCTTTCGCTTCATTGTTCTGTATACATCTAAAGATATATCCTTATTCTTAAGATCGATATAACCATCTTTTTTATCTATATTATCTTTATATAAATTACTCATTTCTTCTATTTTAGATTGTGTACTCCGTAACAATCTTGTATCTAGTTTATAATCATTTAAATTTATAGGAATTAGTGGAGGATGTTTAGTATAATCTGGATTCTTGAAATTTTTGTAAGCATTTTTTGTTGTTTCTAGGCCATGTGAAACTAATATTTGGTTTATTCCTCCTGGACCATTATGTTATCCTCATTTATAAAATCTAATTGTAAATCTTTTGCTATTTTCTGAAACCTTTTCAGTAACTTAGTGGTCCTAAATAGATTGTACACAACATGATATAACTCAATATTAACCTCAATTTCCTTAATGTTGCTTTTCTTTACGCCTGCTTTATTAACAAAATCGGTAATGTTTTTTTTAACATCAAATTTATATTCAGTATCTATATTTAAAGCAACTAAAAATATGTCACGAATTATGTCACTTCTAGTTCTCGCTTTTTAAAAAAGCCTATTCTTTGTATCTTCAAGAATAACTATATCCGTCTGAATTATATTACTATTTCCTGAAGCAGAAATAGTTTTACTTAACACTTTTTCCCCTTCTTCATCTACAAATTGCTGGCAAAAAGTAGTTTTCCCGGCTCCTGTTGTTCCTATTAACTCAATAATAGTAGGCTCTGAAGCTATAAATATTTGTTAGAAAGCTATAATATCGCTGTCTTGATTAACGCTACTTACATCATCAATGGTTCCTCTCACTTCTTCATATCTCATCATAGTTTCCCCCCTACCTTAAATATTTTAGACTCTATATAATAGCTCATATATATTCATAATATTTTATATTTTGTAATTATATTGTATGAGAGTTTTATATTACCTTATTTAAAAATAAATTCAACAATTATTATTAATATGTACAATAGTTTCTTATAAATGGGCAAATGATGTGGTAACTACACTAATTTTTATTAGATATTTCAATATATTCAACATAACCATTTTAATCTAGATATGTTTAAAGGGATTCCACTATTCAGAAATCCCTTTTGCTATTTACTTAAACACTATAATGGATATTCTATAACTGTCAATGGATTATATTATAATGACTAAAAAACTACTGAAATATATGTTTCAGCACTTCCCTTTCAAGATTATACGCATGTTATTTTGACTTTTGTTATTGATTATACCTTATACTTTTCATAATAATTAAAGCCGTGTCCTCAATCGCTCTTTTAGTTACATCAATTGTTAAACATCTTGTCCTTTTCATTATTTTTTCCGCATAATCTAACTCCTCTAATATTCTTGAGTCATTAGCATATTGGAAGTTAGAATTAAGTCCATTGAATTTACCCATTCTATTTTTTCTTATTTCAATAAGGTCAAAAGGATTTATTGTAAGCCCTATGATTTTCTTTCCATGAATGTTATATAGTTCTTCTGGAACAGGCACTTCAGGCAATAAAGGTATATTTATTGCTTTAATGCCTTTATGAGCTAAATACATACATAAAGGAGTTTTTGAAGTCCTTGAAACACCTATAATCACTACGTCTGCATGTTTCAATCCATTGTAATCCCTACTATCATCATATTGTATAGCAAATTCCATAGCTTCTATTCTTTTATGATACCCCTTATCCACGTTCCATATTTCCTCCCTGAATATATTCTGGCTGTTTATCTTAAAAAATGCACCTTACACTTTATAGTATCATTACATCTTTTTCGATGTAACTCTGTATATCCTCTGAAGTAGTCATTGTTAATATAACATCTATAAAAATTTTCATATCACTGTAACTTAATGAGTGAATGAGTTTTCTTGCAGGTAAAATAGATATTGGACTCATACTAAATTCATCTAATCCCATTCCTAATAAAATAGGAATGAGCTTTCTGTCTCCAGCCATTTCGCCGCACATTCCAACCCAAATGCCTTCTTTGTGGCCATTATCAATAACCATTTTAATAAGTCTTAAAACGGCTGGGTTAAATGGACTATAAAGGTCATGAATTTTTTCATTCATTCTGTCCACTGCACAAGTGTATTGAATTAAATCGTTTGTGCCTATGCTAAGAAAATCTACATGTTTGGCCAATATATCGCTTATAATTGCGGCTGACGGTACTTCTATCATCATGCCTACTTCTATGTTAGAATCATAGGAAACTTTACTTGTATCCAGTTCTTCTTTAACTTCATTCAATATATCTTTTGCTAAAAGAAGCTCTTCTAAGCTAGAAATCATAGGAAACATTATTTTAAGATTACCGTACACACTTGCTCTTAGTAGGGCTCTTAATTGAGTCTTAAATAGAGCTGTTTCTTTTAAACAAATTCGAATAGCTCTATATCCTAAGAAAGGATTCATCTCTTTGTCAATGTTTAGGTAACTAAGTTCCTTATCTCCACCTGCATCTAAGGTTCTAATAACAACTGGCTTTGGACTTAATGCTTCCAATACAGTTTTGTAGGAATCAAATTGCTCTTCTTCTGTTGGCAAACACTCTCGATTCATATAGATAAATTCAGTTCTAAACAATCCTACACCCTCCGCACCATTGTTTAAAAGTCCAGTAATATCTTCTGGCGTTCCAATGTTTCCGGCTAATTCTACTTTTTTTCCATCAAAGGTTACACTTGCTTGGTCTTTAAATGATTGCAACCCCTGTTTTATTTTTTCACACTCTTCTTTTAGCTTATTGTAGAAAGCAATATTCTCTGCATCTGGATTTATTAAAACCTTACCGCTATCTCCATCAATAATAACATAGTCACCCTGCTTAATTGTTGTTGTGATATTTTTCAAGCCAACAACGGCTGGGATTTCAAGACTTCTAGCCATAATTGCAGTATGGGAAGTTCTCCCTCCCATATTAGTTAAAAAACCAAGTACTTTTTCTTTATCCATGTTAGCAGTTTGAGAAGGGGTTAAATCATTAGAAACTAATAATACACTCTCCTTAAGTGTAGATAAATCCACTGATTTTATTCCAAGCATATATCCAAGCACTCGTTGAGAAACATCTCTAATGTCAGAAACTCTT
>DHIM01000002.1:3048-9707 GCA_002403785.1 Clostridium sp. UBA4746 | reverse complement strand
ACCTTCAAACAATTTTATAAAGTCTGTAGTCACTACCTTAAAGCAATACTCAGCACTGAATTTTTCAACTTCTATTTTTTCCACTGTACTTGATATCAGTTCAGGATCTTTTAGCACCATTAAATGAGCTTCAAAAATAGCGGCCTTTTCTTCGCCAAGTTCTTTTAGTGCTTTATCTTTAATTTGTAACAGTTCATTTTTTGAATCTTCTAAAGCTTTAAAAAATCTAGTTTTTTCTGCTTCAATATCATTGATCATGTTCTTTTTAATTACAAATTCTTCATTTTGTAAAAGCAAAACTTTTCCCATAGCAATTCCTGGTGAGACCCCTGTACCCAAAATCATATTGAAAACTCCTTCCTATTCTTCTCCAAATTTACTCTCTATTAAAATAGATATGCAAGCTCAAGATTTTTTTATGAGCTTGCACATTTATATCCACAGAAAACTAGTAAATATACGCCTTGACACTAAAAGTATATTATTCCATCTTCCCTCTATGTCTATTGCTAGTACACTATAATAAAGACTTTCTCTTATAAAATACTTTATTTCTCTGTATTTAATATTTTACATTTGAAAATTTTATAAGCTTCATCGACAGATTTAGCCTCATAAAGTCTTGTAACATTAGCCTCAACTTTACAATAATTGACAATGTTTCTTAGATAGTTGAGATGATTATTTTCACCTTTTAATGCAAGTAAAAATATTATTCCAACATTAACTTTAGAATCTTCGTTACCCATTTCATTAAATTCAACAAAATTATCAGTTATTCCAAGCACAACTGCCTGTTTTATAACATTTTCAGCTACAGAATGTGGCACCGCAATGCCTATAGGTTTTGTAGGAAGTGCAGTCGGATAAATTAGCTCCCTTTCTATTGTGGCAAGTCCATAACTTTCATTTACATACCCTTTTTCCTGCAAATGATTAGCTAGGTAGCTTATTGCCTCTTCCTTTGTTTTTATATTTTTCATCATTACTACATCATAAAATACTTCGGTTTCATTATTCATAGTATTATCCTCCTTTTAATTTTCTCCCTGAATATATCACTTAGACTACAAATATTTTTCTAATTAGAAGTGAAATAACCATGAGAATATTTTATATACGATAACTATTTCAGGAGTACCTGCAGCATCCCAAGTGGATATTAATCCTTTAGCAGGATTATATCCAAGAGTACTAGCTAACTGAGTCATAGGTCCAGCCATTAAAGTAGCACCCCAACAGAATAGGCAAGTTATTATGGAAAGTATAATTATGTTGTGGGCAATATTCCCTTCAGTAATAGCATTAACTGCAGCACTTTGCCAAAGAATTATTATTAAACTTACAGAAGCAATCATTTGATTTCCTGGAAGGAAAACAGATATAATTAACGCCAACGGATACATAATTAATGTTGTAGGAATAACAGCTGGATGTCCTATAACGGTTGAACAATCAAGGGCTATACGCACATCGTCCCTTTTAAGTTTACTAACAATCATCTTTCTTGAAGCTTTTATAACTGGGAACCATCCTTCTACAAGTATTGCAGCCATTCTAGGAAGAAGTACAAATGCTGCAGCCATCTTAACTCCAAGCAAGAAGGAAGGCATAATTCCTATCTGACTAAATAAACCAATTAAGATACCTAATATTGCTCCCATCACTGAAGTTTCACCGAATATACCAAACTTTTCTTCTATAGTTTCAGCCTGGAGATTTATATTCTTGATAACAGGTGTTCTTTTTAAAACCCATTCAATAGGTATTGAAATACACGACTGGAAGGAAAAATGTCCACCATGAGGCCATGAACCACCAGGAGGAAAATTATTAATTTTTTCTATATATGGGGCTGCGACATCCGCTACTTTTACATCTATCATAAGGAATATTATTACAGCTGCTGTAGCAATCAAAAAACTTCCACTAGCAACCCCTACCATACCTCCGAGTAACATAGGTCTCCATGTATTAAAAACATCTACATACAAAGTTTGGGTATATCTTATAGATACTAAAAATACATTTGCTACTAAAAATACTAATACACCAAAATAACCATACGTATTTCCAAAAGCATATCCCAAAGAACCCCAACCAATGTCCGTTATACTTTTATTAAGTCCATAAATTGAAATCAAGTTTGCTATTGGCGTCGCCATCTGTGACTGTATTAAATCTACAACAAGAAATATACCGGTAAGTCCTATTGAAACTTTCAATGAACCAAGTATTGCTTTCCTCAGTGGAACTCTTACAATCAGCGAAACTATAAGAATAACACTTATTACAGTTACAGTAGAATCAAATCCGAAAAAAGCTGATAAGGTTGTATTTATTAAATGTATAAATCCCATAATACTATCCCCCCTAAAAATTATTTATAACTGTATACTAGACCTAGTCGGTAATTCACAATCTTATTATAGATTAAATTATAATGTTTATTATTGTATTTTCTTGATTTCTTCTACTATCTCATCCAATGCTTTTTTAGCAGCTACATCATCAAGCATTATTCCTAAAGCCCTTACCATTGGAATTGGATACGTTTTCTTTAACTGCACAGTTGTAACAAGTAGATCAGCTCCATCTATAGAATCCTCTAAATCACTTACTCTACAGATTTCAATTTTTACATTTTTAAATCCTTCTTGTTTAATCCTGTCTTCAATATCCTCTTTTAAGTAATTTGATGTGCATATTCCTGCTCCACAACAACATAGAATTTTTATTTTATCTTTCATATATTTTCGTCTCCCTCTTTACATATTTATTGAATATACAAACTAAATCGAATTTTACCTAATATTTTTATTTTGCCCTATTATTAGATCCTAATAATAGCATTTTATCTCTAACAACATCTTTCATTGCTTCTAATGGTCGAGCATAAGCTGTAATTGGCCAAATAGACATTTGTTCCTTACTGTTTAGCAGTTCCTTTAGTGATGTAAAGAACCCTGCTAGCATTTCTGAAAATATATTTAATTTACATATCCCAAGTTCAACAGATTTTTTTATTGCTTCATCAGGGGTTCCCGATCCACCATGCATTACCATTGGTACTGTTGAAATTTTATTTAAAGTATCTAGTCTATCAAAGTGTAGTTTAGGCTCTTTTACATATACACCATGTGCAGTTCCAACTGCAACAGCTAATGCATCAACACCTGTACTCTTAATGAAATATTCCATTTCTTCTGGATTTGTTAAAAAATCGTCTGGATTATCGTATGCATCCTTATCATCTTTTATTGCTCCTGTTTCTGAATTCCCTACAATTCCATCACCAACATGGCCTAATTCTGCTTCTACGGATACATTGAATTTATGTGCATATTCTACAATTTCTTTAGTAATTCTTATATTTTCCTCTAATGGTAGTACAGATCCATCAAACATAACTGATGTAAACCCATTATCTATTGACTTCTTAATAAAATCCACATCTATTGCATGATCTAAATGTAAACAAACAGGTACACTAGCCTTCTCCGCCATTGCTTTTAGTGCAGTTGTCCAATATTGTAGCCTATCTCCTTCTAGATCAACCTTTAATCCCATTAAAATTACTGGTGATTTTAGTTCTTCTGCTACCTCTATAACTGCCATAGCCATATCATTATTGCTTACATCAAATGCACCTACTGCATACTTGTTTTTTCTTGCATCGCTTAATATACTTTCTAAATTTGCTAATCCCATTTTAATTCCTCCCATCTTCGTTACTATTACCTCATTGGCATTCCACAAGTTACGATATCTATACTTATTTTTAAATTCAAATTCATAACTTAATACATCTATTCGTATTTTTCGCTATAAGTTTCCTTATTTACAACATATCTTGACTCAACACCAGTTAAAAATTTAATCATTTCAGATGCTAAAAGTTTTGGTGAATTAGTAAATGCATCTTTAGTTCCACCAGCTAAATGAGGTGTTACGGTAATATTTTCTAAAGTAAGCAATGGATACTCTTTACTTGGTGGCTCTTCATCGAAAACATCTAATGCAGCACCAATAATTTTTTTGTTTTTTAATGCATCATACAATGCCTTTTCATCAATTAACCCAGATCTTGCTGAATTAATTAAGTATGCAGTTGGCTTCATTAAGCTTAATAAATCTTTATTTATTAGCCCTTCCGTATCTTTTGTTAACCTTGCATGTAAAGTCACAAAATCAGAAATTTTCATTAATTTTTCTAATGACACCATTTCCACCTCTAAAACTTTGCCCTTAAAAAAAGGATCATATGCTACAATCTTCATATCAAAACCGGCTAATCTTTTTGCAACTTTTCTTCCTATTTCTCCAAAACCAATAATTCCTACTATTTTATCAGCTAAATCAGGAACAGAATCAACATTTGTATAATCTCTAACCCATTTACAATCTTTTAAATTTAAATGACTCTTTGATATATTTCTGCATTCAGAAATTAGAAGTCCCACTGTGAAATCAGCCACGGCATTCGCATTTCTTCCTGGTGTGTTAAATACAATAATTCCTTTTTCATCTGCATACTGCAAATTTATATTTTCATATCCGCCTCTTAAAACACCAACAGCTTTTAAATTATAGCAATAATCAATCATTTTTTTTGTTATTGGACAAAATTGCGTAATGATAATATCTGCATCTTTTACCGCATCAAAAATATATTGGGGTGGCTCATACGCTTCACTCCCTCCAGTTTCGACCATAAGATTAATGTTTTGTAGTTCTTTATAACTTTCCAGCCTCCATTGAATAGTTTCTACTTTAACTCCCTGCTCTTCAAAGTTTTTAAATCCTTCTTTAATGTAGTTCTCTGGAATTAATGAGTCACCTATCCCAACTATTTTCATGCTCATTCCTCCTTTTATTTAAATTATTCAATGGTATTTTAATTTATTTTGTTTTCATGTCCCACAAGGATTTACAACTTGTAGTAGCTCCTACAAATCCAGCTTCTTTCGCCTTATGAATCATATCTACATCATCAATAAACCCACCCAAAAACAATGGCACATTTTTAACTTTTCTTATTTTTTCGATAAACTTTATACCATAAATGCATGGTCTTATTTCTATCGCAGCACATTTAGAACCTGGAATAGATTTTAACGAAGTATCAAAAGACTTAGAATCCATTAATGTAATTCTTTGTATTGTATCTACTCCAATATTGTTCAACATATTTATCTTAGATGTACTAGCACCAATTACGACATCAACTTTATACAACTGTTTTAAAAAAAGAATTCCTATTTTATCTAGATTTAAACCTCCTATCAATTCCAGATTAACTATTACCTTTTTATTAGCTTTATGACACATATCTGCAAGAGATCTTAAATTGCCTATATGAGTTTCACTTAATAGTATGTATGGATTATCAAGTGTAAGCGCATATGCTAGATCTTTAATCATCCTCACAGAGGGAATTATTAAAAATTTGTTTCCTTGCATATCCATCGTTTCATTCTCCTATTCATTCTATTTTATCTATATTACCTCCCTTTTACATTATATATTCACCACTTACTTGTCAACAATGAATTAGTAAAATCTGTTAATGCTTAGTTGCGTACATTTTGCATTGGTAAACCTTGCAAATAATTTTTAATATCATCAAAACCTATTTCAACAGAATTACGCATAGTATCACATGATGTACCTGCTAAGTGCGACGTAAGTGTAATATTTTCTAATTTCAAGAATGGACTATCAATAGGTAATGGCTCTTCATCAAATACATCGATAGCGGCCCCACCAATAGATTTTGTTTGTAAAGCATTAATAAGAGCATCTGTATCAACTATACCAGCACGTGCAGTATTTATTAAATATGCAGTAGATTTCATTTGAGAAAATTCTTTTGCCCCAATGAACTTAGTGGTCTTATCTGAAAGACGTATGTGCACTGTAACAAAATCAGATTGTGCTAATAACTCCTCAAATGTTACTGGTGTACATCCAGCTTCTTTGATAACCTTAGGATCCATAAATGGATCATATATAATAACTTTAGAACCAAAACCACTTAACCTTTTAACAACCTGTCGTCCAATATAACCAAATCCAATGATGCCTACAGTACATGTACGCATATCATGGATATATTCTTGGTTCACAAAGTTTTTGCACCATTTTCCATCATGAATTAACTTATGACTACGAGCGATATTCTTATTTTCAGCAATCATCATACCAACAGTAAAATCAGCTACAGCATGAGCACTCCTCCATGGTGCATTTATAAGCTTAATGCCACGTTCAGTTAATTCTTCTATATCAGCATTTTCATAACCTCCTCGTAATACAGCAGCAACCTTTAAATTCTCGCAAGCTTTAATGATCTCTTTATTTATAGAAGCAACATGTACCACTATAATATCTTTATCCTTGCAAGCATCTAGTAGAGGCTTGTAAGTAGGAGCAGCAGCAACACCACCTAATTCAATTTGAAGCATACGGTCAGTAATAGGTCCCATAGCATACATATCTTTGTCTTCTATCATAGATACTTCAGCACCATATTGTTCAAGCTCAAACATTTTTTCCATTAGTTTAGAAGTAACTCCTCCATCAGATACAATTAGAACTTTTGTCTTTTTCATAATAATTCAGTCTCCTTCTTTTATAATTTACTTTACAAGTAATAA
>DHIM01000002.1:0-2862 GCA_002403785.1 Clostridium sp. UBA4746 | reverse complement strand
CTTTACAAGTAATAAGATAATTTGAGATACTATCTATATCCATTATCTTGCAAAATAGCAATTAGAATCTCTTGTACCAATACAATAACTTTTTGGAATGCTAAGATTCTCCAAAATCCATCAGTCTAGTTTTTTCAATAAAAAAAATTCGACTAAAAGCTATTATAAATATAATAGCTTTTAGTCGAATTCAATTTCACTATTCAACTAGTTATTTTGTTTTCTGAAAGACTTACAAAGTATAGATTGATATATTAAGTAAGTTTATAATATGATTGTATACGGTTTCTTTTCATTTGTCAATACTTATATTTACCTAAATTAATTTCTGTAGATTGCAATATAAAATGTCCAAAAATTCAAGTAAAATATAATGTTAAGCTGAAATCGTAAAGTCTCCGTGTCTACTATACTTGACTAAACCCAATTTTAACTTTTCAACCTTATTAAATGGACTATTCTCTAATACAGATTCTCCTACTCCTTTAATTTCTTTTGCCTTCTTAACTTCCTCCACAGTCTTATCCATTTTAGGAATTTTATATTCTTTGGATCTCTACTGCGATAAATTTACGCACTTAACATTGTATATAGTAGTAGATCCTATACTTATTTATTATCTATATATTTTTCAGGAATTAGGCTTATAAAAGTACTTTTTGTTCTTTCTCTATTATACCCTGCATCTGTATTACAGGTAATATAAAGACGTTTCTTAGCCCTTGTTATAGCTACATAAAAAGTTCTTTTCTCTTCATCTAAATTTTGTGTTTTTATTGACATATATGATGGGAATGTGTTTTGTTGGACCCCCGAAATAAATACAGTCTCATATTCCAATCCTTTAGCCTGATGGACTGTTATTATTGGTATTCTAGGCTTCTTAGTTCTGTTTATAATAAGGGCCTCTAATTCACCGTTAGAAAGTGCCGTAAGTTTAATAATATCCAGTAATGAGTCTCTACTATTTTTACTCTTATCATCGATTTCCCTTAGTAGAACATAAAAATCCTTTAGCCTCTCAATTTTATCTTTTCCTTCATCACCAGTATATAATGTCTTCAAGCTAAAATCATTTACAATTTTACCAACAATCTCATATGGCCGTAGCTCTTCTGATTCCATAAAAAGCTTATTCATTTTGCTAGCTATATTTACAAAAGACTTTAAATTCTTTGACATATAACCTATTCTCTGCAAAGAAGTAGGCACAATATCATTAACAAGTACTTTAACTAAAAGATCCTTTGTTGCAAGAATATCGTACATTGCATCATGACTAGGCTTGTTTTCGGTTTTAAACAATATACTCAACGTCTCAAGCTTATGATTAATTAAGTTAGGGTAAAATCTCCTATAGATATCTAATGTGTCATAAAATGCTTTAAATTTAGGTTTCCCGAGGTTTGATCTTTCAAGCTCACTAGTTAATATATCTATATCGTATTGAACATTATGCCCTACTATAACAGCATCCTCTGAAAACTTAACAAACTCCTTTTAAACAACTATTTTATCTTCTCCATTTTCTTTTAAAAATTCATCACTAAACCCATGAATATGCTCTGAATTTTTAACTGACTTCTTATTTTTAAGAATTTTTTCAAATCGTTCAATCACCTTACCATTTTTATTCACCTTAATAGCTGCAATTTGTATGATCTCGTCTTCGGTTACATCAACCCCTGTGCTTTCGACATCAAAAACTACAATGTTATCACTTTGAAATTCATTAATAAGAAGTGAATATTTTTCTCCATACATTAGAACATTACTATCAATAAAATCTGATAAGGCTATTCCTACTTTTTTAAATTAATCACTTTCAATCGCCCCAAAAGTCTTATCACCTACACCTGTAGGTAAGCGCTTTGTAATCCTTTTTAAGCTGATAGAATCATACCTATTCCCGATTAGTTTTAAGAAAGCTAATATGTCTTTTATTTCTTGCCTCCTAAAAAACTTAAACTGGTCCACTAAGATAAACTCAAAATTTACAGCCTCATAACTCATAATACTTTTTAATTGAGCACTTAAATTTACATTATAACGATTATCCCTTGTTAATACGCATATATTATCTGCACTACCCGTTCTCTTTTCTAAATCTCTTACTTTATTAAATATGAACCTTGCCTCTTCCCTCAAATTATCTGCTACCTTTAAGACAATTTTATCCCCAACTTCAAGTGACTCAGATACAATGGCATCCTTGTACAGATTTTTCATCTTCCATTTATAACTTTTATAGCGATGCCATATAAACTGAAATAATCAGGCAGAGATATATTCTGGTTACTTATTCATTTTGTAGTTAATACAATACAGCACTATACAATATTCATAAAACTTTAAAAACTTTCCATAATACGTCATTTATATTGTCTCCTTATTATTTGCATGTTGCTCGATATCTACAAATATTTTCACTAGTATATTTTAAATCTCAAAGTTATTATTTTCTAAAATTAAAAAAACATTCAACATAATTTTATTTTATTAACAAGATATGTTGTAACCTATATTTCTGCTACTTTTGTTAGTGATATCGCTTTTAAGAATAGCTATTGGCAAAAAAACATAAATAGTAAAAATAATATAGACAAGAAATAAAAAAACAGGTTTCCAGCTGAGTCTGGAAACCTGTAAGGAACATAATTGTTTTTAGAATTATAGAATTTTTATGTCTGTGGAATATAAAAAAGTATTACATATTGAGCAATGATAATTATTTGTTATAATTTTAAAACTATTCCCATCTTTCTCTTTTCCATCTTTCTCATTTATAGATTTCAATACTTTACAATGTGGGCAAATTTGGTTTGACATTTAATTAACCTCCAATTACTCTTTATCTTTAGT
>DHIM01000282.1:3893-4058 GCA_002403785.1 Clostridium sp. UBA4746 | reverse complement strand
GATTTAAAACTGATTATATATATAAGTAACTTTCACATCATGCTGAAATAAAAACAAATAACTGCAACCTAAAATGACAATGGTATAAATGGCTATTATACACTTTGGTTCCTCTCTAGTACAATTTTGTTATTGGAAGCTTCTATAAATTTTCTCTTATTTCAT
>DHIM01000282.1:0-3656 GCA_002403785.1 Clostridium sp. UBA4746 | reverse complement strand
CAGATTAAGAAAGTCTTAGATTTAGTTTAAGAAGTATACTAGATAGTAATAATTAGAAATAAAAAAAACATTTTTTCACTTTATAATTACGAATTTGTAAAATAGCTTTTTCAAGAAAAAATCATTGAGATTCTTATAAGAAGTGTAAATTCCTTAATTTAAAAAAATTACATTTATATTTAATGTTTCTTTAATGTTACGATGCACTACTATATAATAACAATTAGTGAACTTTTAACATGGACAGCAAAATATTACAGTGAATTCTAAATATTTTCTGTACTAAAGGTAATCAATTATTTATTAAATATCAACTGGAGAATTACAGGGGTAATTTCATGAAAGATATAAAAAAATAGGTAGTTCAGATTAGGGTTAGTGAATTAGAAAAATCAATCATAAAAGATAAAGCAGAGCTGTGAGGATTATCCTTAACCGATCATATAAATTTTAATAATAGTTTAACTCACATTAACCGTAAATTTTTTCCAGAAAGAAAATTATTATTTACCACCGCAGAAGAGAAAGTTTCGTGCAATAAAACGGGGATTGTTTAGAATTGGGATTATTAAAAGAAAAATTCACTGATGAAGTAGTCAAGAAACTACTTGCAATAGGTATACTAATATTATTGTTTATAGTCTTAAAACCATTTAAGGATATGTTACTCTTAACTGTGATATTCGTGTATTTTTTAAACATGGCACAGAATTTTATCTATACAAAGGTAGGTGCTAAGTTAAAGATAGGAAAACAAGTAATTGCAATAATTCTGTTTTCATTACTTGTAGGCTTATTTATAACGGCTTCATTTGTTTATCTACCTAAGTTATCACATGAGTTTATGGAGATAAAAGAGGAAGTGACAGATTTTTTAGACGTAAAAAATAATAATATTTATGTAAATGAAATTTCAAATCAACTGAGTTCATTAAATTACATGTCATATATTAACTCAGGAGCAGTTCTCAATGCATTATATAAGGGAGTTGTTGCATTTATAGGTCTTTTAATAATGGGTTTCCCACAGACTTTAGCCTTAGGTCTAATGTTATTTATACTATCGTTAGTGCCTGTTATAGGTACAACAATTGCTTCTGTACCACTTATGATAATAGCATTTAAATTAGGAGGTATTAGCAAAATTGTAGGAGTTATTATACTAATTGCAGTGTTACATATATTGGAGAACTATGTAATTAAACCAAAGCTAATGTCAAGGAGTATACATTTACCAATATTTATTATATTTTTGAGTTTAATAATAGGAGAGTATTTCATGGGTATTTGGGGGTTATTAATAAGTATACCCCTACTCACATTCTTTATGGAAGTGTTTGAAATAAAATAAATTACGGGAACGGATATCAATTGAACCACTCTAGGCTTGCGATATAGGTATTCTGCCTATGACAGAAATAACTTTGCCTTTTTTTAGTGATGGTGGGAGCTCTATATTATCTAATTCTGTACAAATCAGGTTATTTTAAGTGTAAGCATGAGCCAAGAATCTATATTTCAAATAATTATAATAGCTTTACCAATGTTGTTAATTTAAGGTTTATCTTGTAATTGTGTTTTGACAACCGCATCTGCAAAAATAACAGAATGAAAAGTAAAACAAATACTATATATATAGGGACAATTAATTAGATGCCTCCTTTTTTGATTTCAAATATATTGTAAAACAAACTGAATATAACACAATTTCTATTGTGTTATATTCGTTACTTTTTTGTTATAATATCAGTGGATAGTCCTCTTATTTCTTTAATGTTACAATAGCATAATGATTATATCATTCCAATTTTTTCAATTCCTGTTTTCCAGTCACTCTACTTTTAGTATCCATTTTGAATGTAGATTTAGCCTCGTCTGAAGTAAAATATATATTTCCCTCAACTTTAGTTTCTATTAACTGAAAGTTCTTTGATGAAACATAAAGATTACCTTTGAAAGTTCCATATTCTATACTAGTTTGAGGACTTTTAACAGTTAATTTTGGCACAGTCAAAATCAATCTGTTCTTAGCTTCGTCTTGACCGTATAGATCTATCTTACGTTCTATAATATCTTTACCACTGGAATCTTTTTTACCATTTTTATACTCACCATCAACAACAAGATATTTATCAATAGTTAAACTTTTTGTTATTGCAATAATCCATGTACCTTCGTTACTTATAGCCTTTTCAAAATCAGCCGAAGTACTTACCATTGAAACTGTTTTTAATACATTTGGAGTTGCTTTAGGTGTTATTTTTTGTGATGGCATTGAAGGTTGCTTAGTACATCCTACAAATAATACAGTTAATATAGCTGCTGTAAAAAATAAGACTTTTGACTTCATTAGAAATCCTCCTTGTTAGCACAGAGTTTTTATTTTACATGTATTAAGTAGAATTTAATATTTTTATCTCCCCATCCTAAATCCCATGGCACACGATATCTGTCAATAGTATGAGTATTAACAAGCGGATAACCATGAGAATCAAATCCAGTAACTATAGCAAAATGATCTATATCACTACCTTTTGCATAACATATAAGATCGCCTAGATTCAATTTCTGTATTGCACCACATGGATAGCCAGGAATTGGGGAGATTAACTCCTTAAATGACCCTTTTCCTACTATTTTCCCCTTTCCACTATAAGTCAAATATTTTTTAAATGCATCAGCATTAACCCATGCTGAGCTGCCCTCAGCTCCACCATATTTTTGGTAAGTACAGTTCCAAACACTATCAAATTGTAGACCTCCACCTTCTTTATCTCCAATTGATTGAGATACATAATTAGTACAATTTCCACCAATTCCAGTATAGTTTTTGTACCTTTTATTATATTTTATTGAATTTCCACTTGCCCATGGTATACCACAGTATTTATCCGCATATTTAACAGCATTTATTTTGTCATATTGACCTTTGGTAACAACTTTAAGTTCTGATAGTATTTTAGGACAATTTTCAAGATTATAACTAAGTTTTTTATCAGTTTTAAGCTTGAGGTCTTTTATTTCTCCCGAATAAGATTTTAATGCATCTTCAAAACAATCTAAATACCAATCAGAATAAATTATCCATTTATCTCCATTTTTTATTAAATCCATAGAATGTGTTAATCCCACTCCAAAAACATTTGTAATAAGTATTTTATCATTTTTATAATTATATTCAAACTTATAATACTCATCCACCAATAAACGAAGACCTCTTTTTGTATTAGTTATTTTTCTAACTTTGGGAGTTGATTCAACTTTTATAAAATTCATACCTCTTTGACTTGACCAATCATTAAAATAACCAAGTCTTTTTACTTCATGCTCTAAGCTCCATTTTCCAAGTTTTTGAGAAGTATCGTAATAATTAGGGAGATTAGTAATATCTTTAGTAATAAACATGGAGCAACGATCTTTATAAATATTTTCGATTACTTTTGTAATTTCAGTTTTTTCAGAATTTACAGAAGCTATTGTAGAAAGAGCCTTATCTTTACTGGTAAAAAAATTATCGGATTTATAGCAAAACAAACCCACTAATAAAACAAAAAAGAAAATAATAATAGAAATACGAATTTTGCAAATACGTTTTTTCATTAATCTTTATACCTCCAAACTAATTAAATTAAAAAAAATAAGCGATAACTTAGTAT
>DHIM01000244.1:2439-4755 GCA_002403785.1 Clostridium sp. UBA4746 | reverse complement strand
TGAGGGAACTACTGAAATTTATAGAGATATAATTTTAGTAGTTTTTTTGTGTTGAAAGTCTTTATATTGTATTATGCTAATTATTGACGCGAAATGAATTAGCATACCATATAATAAAACTTATATTGAACCAAAAGTAGCAACCAATAAACGGATTCACTTCGTTCATCCATTTATTGGAATGGGGTCATGTCAGCCACCTAGTTTATGGGAATGCATAAACTAGGCAAGCGGAAGCTAGGCAAAAATGAACATTTGATGCGAATTTAGAGTCGAAGAAGTTAGGTTGAAAAGTTAGGAAATTTAAGAAAAAAATAGAAACAAAAAGACTTGGCGATAGCCAGTGACGGGAGCTACTGAAATTATATTTTGGTAGTTTTTTTGTCGTGAAGTTTATGTATTAACAACATTATTTTAATGATTTAAAAGTAGTGTAAAGGAAAAATTAATGTGATATAATAAAATTAATTAACGACATACAGAATTGCAAGGAAGTGAATAAATCTTGATAAAGAAACATGATTTTGATGCAGCTTGGAAGTCTATTTTAGAAGCATTTGAAGTAGAAATAGTAGAACTACTTTTTCCAGAGATATTTGATAAAATAGATTGGGAATTAGACACAGAATCCTTAGATAAGGAATTATTAGAAATACAGAAAGATATATTTGACAAGGATAGTAGTGAAAAAGTAATATCGGACAAAATAATAAAGGTTAGATTAAAAGATAAAGGAAGTAAGATCTTATTTATACATGTAGAAGTACAAAGTTATAGTAGTGGTTATAAAGTTTTTGGAGAAAGAATGTTCAGGTATTTTTACAGGATATGGGATAAATTCAGGTATAAAAATAACGATGAGTCGGAAATAGTGGCGGCAGCAATATATACTTATAAAGGTGAACGAGGAAAAGATAAAAGATATGTTTATAAATTACCGGAGATAAAAAGTGAAATACTAATATATAACTTTAAAACTATTGATGTAGAAAAAATAAAGCTTGAAAAAATTAATAACAACAATCCATTGAAATTAGTTTTTAAAATGGCAAAAAGCTTACTAGAAACAGGTGTAAGAGATGAAGATATAATAAAGGCAAAAATAAAATTAGCAGCAGAATTAAAGGGTTATGATAAAATCAAGAATAATGATCAAATAAAAGCATTAGTAGATTTTTTAGAATATTTATTTTTAATTAAAGATCCAGAGATAGAAAAGAAATATGAAGAATATAAAAAAGAAAATGGAGGTGCATTTAAATTGAGTATAGACGAGATTAGAAGATTGCACTACAAGGAAGAAGGGAAAATTGAAATGGCAATAGAAATGTTAAAAAATGAAGAACCTATGGAAAAAATAATAAAATATTCGAAATTAAATGAAGAGGAAATAATAAAGCTAAGAGATTATTTAAAAGAAACAAACTCAATTTAGCAACCAACAAACAGATGTCGCTACGCTACATCCATATGTTGGAAAGGTAGCAAACAGAAACTGACAGCTGGCGATGACAATTTCTGTAAAGGGGCCGTGTTAGCAACCTAATATATGTAAAACACAAATTAAGTATGCGGAGGCTAGGCGAAGATGGGAAGTGTTTGCAGCTCCGAATAATATTTATAGTAGAGAAAGTATAGGCACAAATAAGCTAATCGACGAAGGTGCTAAAATATATTTAAACCCTTTCCAACTATTATTAGACACTATGAGGAAGCCGAGGGTAAATAATAAAATACAAAATTCAGAATAGGTGATGATTTAACAGCACCGTTAGGTGATGATTTAACAGCACTTGAAAAAGCTATACTTATGAAAATAGAAGATAACACTATGACATTAGCTGAATTGTTAATTGATTTAAAAAAGGATAAGTCAGATATTTTAGAAACTATTTCAATAATGGAGTTAAAAGGCATGATAATAAATGTGGGCGGTATTTTTAAAAAATGATGTAGCTACATACATGGAAAGTAATGTAGCTAGTTTATGCCACAAAAAAAGTGAACCCCGCGAGGCACTTTTTTTCTAATACTATATTTAAAAAAGTAAAGGAAGACAAGAAAGACTAAGCTGGATTCCTTAAAATTTCTCTGATTTCTTCAGTTACTAGATCAATCCATACACTATATTTATCATTTCCTCTAATAGGGTGATAGGATACCCAATTATTTGATATCATTCTATTTGATCTGCTGTGATATGCAAACCAACTTTTAGAATGTGTAGTTTTTTTCCATTGAGTATTATCATCAAATCCGTTTACTTTACAATATTCGATAAGTAATTTCTTACCTTTCTTTATTGATAATTTTTTC
>DHIM01000244.1:2089-2218 GCA_002403785.1 Clostridium sp. UBA4746 | reverse complement strand
TCCGTGAAAGTACATTTTATAAAACCTTCCTTTCTACATTATTTCACACAATATCATAATTATTTAATGCAATTAAAAGTGGAAATATAAACACCCAACCTGTTTGCACAGATTGGGTGGGTTGCACCA
>DHIM01000244.1:0-1772 GCA_002403785.1 Clostridium sp. UBA4746 | reverse complement strand
ATACGTTCCAGGTGCCCAAATACAGAACGTACTTCCTCGTTTCCCCTAAAATAATTAAATAATTACATTGTTGTATATATTCAATGCTGTGTGAGTTAATACCTTCTAATATAAGAAAATATCGTATTCTGTTTTCTGCTATATTTCGACAAACAAAGCAAAATAAATATGGAGTAAGTTCTTTTAAAACTTATTATAGCATTCACACAATTTTTATGCCTTCTGTAAGATGATTTTTTTAGTTTATTGCCCTCGAGGGTGTTTATGAGTGAAGCGAATTTGCTAGATAATTATTTAAGAAAAGGTATTAAAACATCTGCAATTCTTGAATATCCTTGATTACTAGGATGTAAATAGTATGGATTTAAAGTTTTATCTCCCATAAGCACATTTTTTGGTAAACTATTTATCCATGTTGAGTTATACAAGTCACATACTGAGATACCATACAACCTACCTACTGACTTCATTACATTTACATAATCTATACTCACTGTTTTTTGTCCTCTATATAAATTAGGTACGGAGGAGGTATGATTTTCATTGAAATACCCTTTGATTGGAGCTAGTAGATATATTTTTGCAGTCCTATTAGATGCTTTGATTTTTTCAATACTAGCTTGTAATGCTCCTGCATAAGTCTTTGTATTAAACTTACTACCTTTTCTCAAAACTGTTCCTGTTGATATTCCTTTTCTATGGTCATTTGCTCCACTTGTAATGGTGACTGCATTTATATTTCTATAGTTATAATTTTTAATTATTGAATATATCTGAGTCATATCATCCCCATTTGCACCTTGATTATAAACAGTACATTTTAATTTTTCTCTCATATAAGTTTGATATCCTCTAGCAACTTTACTACTTTCTTTATTAGAAAAATTATATATTTTTCCATCATACCAGGTTATACTATCACCAAATGTTACAAACTTTTTATATGTCCATTGAGAACTGACAGTAATACTACAATAAGCTGTTCTATGACCATCAGCAGTAACTATAGCAATTGTTGCTTTACCAACACCTACTGAACTAATTTTACCTTTAGAATCTATTTTTGCCACTTTAGTATTTGAAGATATCCATGTGATTCTTTTATCTCTTGTAGTATTTGGATATATATAATATTTTAGATTATCTGTTCTACCAATTCCTAAAACAATTTTAGTTTTATTTAATTTTACAGATGTTGCTCTAACTGTAGAAGCATATACGTTTGTAAAACTTAAAAACAAACATAATAATAATAATAAAATACTTAAAGAGGGTAAAAAAGTCTTGATTTTTTTATTAGATTCATTCCCCTTTAATGATACTAATACATAATTTAATAATTCTTTCATTTAAAAATCCCCCTATAATTTAGTTAACAATTTATTTACATTTAAATAATATATTATCATTATATCCTTGTCAAGAAAATTAATGAAATTTACCCAAATTATTCTATTTTAGCAAACGGAAGTTGTAGACTACGTTACGAAATTACTAAAAAGAAATTAAAAACGACATCATTTATGAGTAGAAAGTAAGTAATTATGAGCACTTTAGAAAAATTGAAAATAGGAAAGTAGAAATTATAAAATTCTACTTTCCTATTTTTTGATTAGTGTTAAATTTAGTGAAAATAAATCAATGATGAGGTCGACTTTGAGTAAAATGATATCTAATCCTTCCTATAATTCTACGTCAGACAAAGCTTCTATTATGTCTATTTATGAAACATTGAATTTTATAAGTAAGGATAGAGTTAAAAGTGCATTATT
>DHIM01000124.1 GCA_002403785.1 Clostridium sp. UBA4746 | reverse complement strand
TCGGCAGCGTCAGATGTGTATAAGAGACAGCGTGTATACTTAATATATTGTGTGGAACTATATTTTTAAATAGTAGCTTCAATCAGTAAAGCGAATATGTTTGAATATAGAATGTAAACAAGCTATAATATATTGAATAACCATATACTTTAATTTAAATATTTATATAAATGCTTGGAGGGAACAAATGATTTGCAACAAATGTAAAAATAGATTTGCTAATATTAATGGATTAAAATTTTGCCCTTATTGTGGAGAGAAAATAGAAGAGAAGATAGATGGAGAAAGTTTAGAAGCGGCCAGTGCAAGGGAGAAAAAACGTCAGTTTACACAAGAGATGCCTGCGATAACGGATGAAGTTATAAAGAAGGATAAGAGAGAGAAATTCGTTGCATCCATTAAAAAAACATTTATGCATAGGAAAGTAATTATACCTATAATATCATTGTTGGTTATTATTGTAGTAGTAGCGCTTGCATACTCATTTTTCATTATTAAACCAGTTGATGAAGTTAGAATAAAGGAAGATTTATTAGGGGAAGTGGTGACGCTTCCTAAAGGAACAAAAATTAAAATAAATGAGAATAACATGAAAAACCTCACTATAAATAGTAGTAGTATTGACAAAAGCAGGGATGACGTAAAAATAGCATTAACTTTAAACAACGGTGTTATTGAGGCAAAAGCTATTTTGTCATTGGAATATATTAATGAAGACAAAAGTGAATGGAAGTTTAATAAACAAGTTTCACTTGATAGCGTTACATCAGTAAAACCCGTGATGGTAATGAATGGAAAAAAGTTAATGTCAGAATTAAATAAACGAAGTGTTACAATTGATAGTGCAGAAGTAGCATTAGGAGGACAAGATGTTAAAAAACTTGCTATTTCTTTAAGAACTCCAGATTTAGAAAATGGGAAAGAGGAAGTTTTGTTGGAAGTCTCTATAGACAGCGGACTTATTGCGATTTCTGGAAAGATAAAGTGTAAGCTTATTTTTGAAAACGAAAATTGGAAGATTGACACCATTTCACGAAATAGTAATGATGATTTTAAATCAGTGCTATCGCCGACTTTTTCTGATGATAGGGTTCTTAAAGCTATAAGAGAGCAAGGAATGGATGAAACGGTATCCTATTCAAACTTTTTTGGAGGCAAAGGGTTTGCTGTAAAGGATAATTTTACTAATAGTATTAAGATATATAGTAAAAAGTTTGATGCACAAAAAGGAAGATTGACAGTAACAGCTAAGAGGAAAAATGTATCAGGAGAAATAAGATCGGTATTATCAACTAATTATATTTTCTCGATATCGCTTAGCAAAACATCCTTATTAAATAGATCGAAAACTGTAGTTGATAGTGGCACAATAAACAAGGTGTCTACAGAAGTAATAATACCCACTATTGCTAACGCAGAAATTGAGGGGAGCAATTTATTTTTCTGGTGGTCTAATAACCATAAAATAACAACTGAAGAAGCAAAGACCTTTAAGAATAATGAAATATTGTCTAAGAAGGGCTTTGAAAATATAAAGTATGTTTATGGAAGTATAACTTCAATAGATGAAAAAAATGATAATAATAAAAACATTTCATTTGTAGCACTATATTTTCTTGTTTACGACAACACAAAGGGCTATAATTGGAAACTGGATAAAATAGTTGGAGAAGATTCACCTAATTACAAGGACTATAGCAAGGTAACTAAAAGTCAATAAAATACGGAAATGAGAATATGTGTGTTTAAAAATATAGAGTAGAGAATATGGAAATTATTATTCATATTCTCTATATTTTTGTGTATTTACTTAGGAAACGTATTTTTATTAGTTACAAACTGCTCAAGCACACCCATTAGTTGCCCCTTACTTAGGGTGTTGTACCATTTAGATCTTTCCTCATAGCTTGAGTCCATCATATCTTTATTATAAGTTGTCTCACCTTTTTCTATGGTTATATAAATACCTCGCATTAGTTGCCTCCTATTAAAATTAATTATTAAATATTTATTTCAGATTATATCCATTAGAAAATAACTTATTCAAATAATCCTGAAATAAGTGAAAATAGCTCTGATTATAATTATATTTTGAATAATAAAAAATGCTGGTGTTCTTTTGCTAAATATTGTTATCACTATTATGAAATTTCTACATATATTGTTAGTAAAATGAAAGTTTTTGGATATGATTTCTGCTCTAAAGATATGTTTTTGTGGATTATGAGTATCCTTCGTATTTGATCTTAAGGTTAATGGAATGGACGCATCTAAAAAGAGTTGTGTCCATTTAAATGTGAATTGATACATTCTTAGTGTGAAATGTATAATCTTAGTACGAAATTATGCAGGATTACATAAAGTTCTGTCGAATATAAAAGATAAAACAAGTATAAAAGTAACTAGATATTAGGCTGGGAGTGATAATAGATTATGTTAAGAGCGGATAATATCAGAGCTATCTTGTTTACTATATTATGTATATGTTTTATTTCCTACTTATTTATGGGTATCTATAGTTACAAAAAAGATAAAAAATCAAAAGTTAGTGTAATATTTTTACGCTTTTGTATATCTGCTAGCCTTTGGGTTATAGGATATGCAGTCATGTTAATTTCTCCAAATATAAAAATTGCAAATATAGGGAGGATAATTTCAATATTAGGTTTGTGTTTTTTTAATGGGATATTGTTATCATTCGCATTTTCTCTTAGAGAGACAAGTCAAAAAAAACCCTGCTTTAAAATACAATCTTTAGTATATATAACTTCAATAATATTTTCTATAAATAATTTATTATATGAACCCTCTAAAGTAGTA
>DHIM01000003.1 GCA_002403785.1 Clostridium sp. UBA4746 | reverse complement strand
TATAATGCGCATAAACTTTAATTAAATTAAAGTTTATGCGCATTATAAATCATAAAGTTGCCAATAATAAAGACAAAGTGTTAACAATTCTTTTTTTTATTGAAGTTTTTTGTATACTTATCTATTATTACTTATGTGACTATAGTCACAGGAGGTTTTATTATGGGGATTTTAGTTTTATTAACGGTTATATCACCTTATACGACAATTATACCAGTGTTATATATGACATATATGGTATTATTTAAAAAAATAGATATATATATAAATCATTGGAATATAGGACTTTGTTTACTTGTTATATGGTCTTTAGTGGTTGGAGTTATAAATTATAGTTTTACATCAACTATTACTTCTTTTATTATATTTATGTATTTTTGTGTTAGTATTTTTATACAAAATTATTGTGAAAGTGAAAATAAGGTTGAAAAAATCTTAAGATATTTAGTCACTTTTTCACTGTTTTCAGCAATTTTTGGAATTGTTGAAAAAGCTATATATGTGTATTTTAAATTTAATATTTGGGCTGGATTTCTTAAATTTACATCTCAGCCAATATTTAATGATAGAATTTACAGCACCTTTGGAAATCCCAATGTAGCAGGTAATTGGTTTGCTATAATGATCATTATAGGTCTTTATTTTTGTAGTACTACATCTAAAACTACAAAATTATTATATCAAACGTCAACGCTTTTGTTTGTTATTGCATTGTATTTAACGGGATCACGTGGTGCTTTTATGGGTCTATTATTTGGACTTTTTATATTTTATCTTCTTAAAGGTAGTAAAAAAGATATGTGGCTCTTTGTAACAATATTTATACTCACAGCCGCAGTTACGTTTATGCCATCACAGATTTTACAAAATGTAACTGGCCATAATTTTGATGACTCTTTTAATAGTCGTATTGGAATATGGAATGGATGTTTAAAGATGATAAAAATTAAGCCTCTTATGGGGTGGGGACTTATGGGGATTTCTGAGCATGGGAAACAGTTCATGAAGGGGTACTATTATGCAACCATGTACCATGGTCATAACATATGGATTACTTTTATGACCACACTGGGAGTTGTGGGGGTATCAATTTATTTATATCTAAAAGTTAATTTATTTAGAAATCTAAGGGTGCTTTATACACAAAACTGTAGAATGGTTCCAATGTTAGCCGGTGTTCAAGCTGTAATAATTGGACATGGACTGGTTGATTTTACAATGATTGCGCCACAAGCGGGGTTATTATTTATAGGTTGTTCAGCTATAATAAATGCTCTCGCAAAGCAACAGAATAGTTCATTACTTAATGGATGCGCGAATCTTCTTATACATAAAAAATATCGAAGGTAAGTTCATCACAAACAAAAAAAATGGTAGTATCAATAAAATCAATAGCAAAAAATAAAGTAATTAAAAGAGAATGTTTGTAAATATGAAATGTATTTGATAAAACTCTTTTTATTATAATAAATATCTGATATACTTAGATAGTTTGTATAAAAAGAAACAAAAATAATTTTAAATAGAAGGGTAAATAAAAATGATAAAGTTTAAAAAATTAGGACTTAACGATGATATTTTAAATATGATTAAAATTCAAGGAATAGCTGAGCCAACGGAAGTTCAAGAGCAAAGTATTCCATTAATAAAAAATGGTAGTGATGTTATAGCGGAGGCGCAAACCGGTACTGGAAAAACGCTTGCCTTTTTGCTACCAATGTTTGACAACATGTCAGCTGATATAAATACAATTCAAGGGTTGATAGTAACTCCTACAAGAGAGCTTGCAATACAGATAACAGAGGAAGCTAAAAAGATTGCAGGAGTTAAGAACTTAAATATATTGGCAGCTTACGGTGGCAAAGATATAGGTGCACAGCTTAAGAAACTAAAGGGAAATATTCACCTTGTCATTGCAACACCAGGAAGATTATTAGACCATCTTAGACGTGGTACGGTTAAACTTGATAATCTTAAGACCGTGGTCTTGGATGAGGCAGATCAAATGCTTCTCATGGGATTTAAAAATGATATTGAAGATATATTAAAAATAACACCAAAAGACAGGCAAACTTTATGTTTCTCAGCAACTATGAGTTCTGAGGTAAAAAAAATGGCATACAAGTATATGAATAATCCTAAAGAAGTAATTATTAAAAAAGAAGAGACAACCCTAAAAAATATAAAACAATTTTTAATTGAAACCACAGATAGAAGAAAACAAGAAGACTTATGTAAAGTAATGGATGAGGATAATCCGTTTATGGCAATAATCTTTTGTAGAACTAAAAGAAGAGTTGATGATCTTGAGGTGGCTCTCTATAAAAAAGGTTATAATTGTAAAAAATTACATTCTGATATAACTCAATCAAAAAGAGAAAAAATAATGAAAGAGTTTAAAAATTGTGATATTCAGTATTTAATTGCCACAGATGTAGCTTCCAGAGGGCTTGATATAAACGGGGTTGACGATGTCTATAATTATGATATACCAGAAAGTGCTGAAGCTTATATTCACCGTATTGGAAGAACTGGAAGAGCTGGTGAAGAGGGATATACATATTTATTTGCAGCGCCAAAAGATAAATTTTTTTTAGATTCTATAGAAAAGAAAATTAAAGGCAAAATTCCTAGAAAAATTTTGTAATGAATTCTTTAATTCAATATAGTACAATAATAAAAAAACTTAAAGTTGATTTAGATAATCAACTTTAAGTTTTTTGTACATTATATTAAGTTATAATTTTTAATTTTATTATACGATTTTTACTGGTGTTTTGTATAATAAATTTTGTATCGTTATAATTTATGGTTTCACCTGTCTTTGGTAGTCGTCCAAGAATTCCTGTAACGAAACCACCTATGGAATCAAAATCATCTGACTCAATATTTAAGCCTATCATTTCATTAACCATACTTATTTTCGTATTGCCGTCAACAATATATTCATCCTCTTTGATAACTTCAATTTTATCAGTATCATCATCATATTCATCTTCTATATCTCCAACAATTTCTTCTACTAAATCTTCAATTGTAACAATTCCAGAAGTGCCACCATATTCATCAAGTAGAATAGCTATAGGTATTCGTTTTAAACGCATGTCTGCAAATAAATCAACCGTGCTTTTAAACTCGTAGGTAAAGTAAGGGACACGCATATGTTTCACTATATCAAATTCATCTTTTCCATCTTCAAAGAAAATTAAGTCTTTAATATATAAAACTCCAATAATGTTATCAACAGTATCTTCATATATAGGAAGTCTTGAGAATTGTTCTTCCCTGAAAATCTTTATAAGTTCTTCATAAGATGAGTTTGAATTCGCTACAATCATATCAGTTCTTGGAGTCATAACATCTTTTGCTTGAGAATCTCCAAAGTCGAATACATTATAAATCATTTGCTTCTCTTCGACTTCTAAAACCCCTTCTTCATGACTTACATTAACCATAGTTTTTAACTCTTCTTCAGTAATAAAGGGTTTCTGCTTACCAATTTCTCCACCAAACATTTTTATAATCGTATTTGTTATATAAATTAATACTACAATTAGTGGATTTAATATAAATGTAATTATACTTATTGGCTTAGCTACTTTTAAAGAAAATTTTTCAGAGTTTTGCGCAGCTAATGACTTTGGTGTTATTTCACCAAATATTAATACGAAAAATGTCATTAAACCCGTTGCTATTCCTACTCCATTGGTTCCTAAATACTTAATTGCTAAGGACGTTGCGAGTGCAGAAGCGCCGATATTGGCAACCGTATTTCCTACTAAGATACCACCTAAGAGTTTACTTGGGCTTTTAAGTAATTTATTAATTATTTCAGCACCTTTAATTTCTGAATCTACCATATGTCTTAATCTGATTTTACTTAAAGTCATCAAAGCAGTTTCAGAGGAGGAGAAAAAGGCTGAACAAAACAACAAAATTACTAAAGATATAATTTGCCACGTACCTTCGGGGTCCATAATATTTTCACACTCCTTAAGATATAACCTAAGAAAATTATATCATAAAATGAGGGATATATAAATAAATTTGTAATTAGTGTTTTGAATATTTTAGATTATTTTTTGGTGAAGTTTTCTTGATTTTACTATTACACGCCTTGTATAATATAGAAAAAAATAAAAATATTGTGATGGCAAAAAGCATTTTTATAATGCAACTATATAGGAACAATCTAAAGTAATTATGAAAAAAATATTTAAGGTAATTATATAATGTTATTCATGTAATGTTATGATATTATTATATCATAAGTGTAAAATATGGTAGTTTTATTATATAAAATAATATTGTCAGAAATGTAGTAAAATAAATTTATATCAATGTTAGCATCTGAAAGTATCTAGTTGGTAACTATAGTTCAAAAAAGTATCTACTTGCAAAAGATGAGTTAACAGACTAAAATGAAGAATGAATGTAAATAGATATAGACATTTATGATATATCCTAAGGGGAAAGGTTGAGATTATGATTTTTAAGAGACTTGTGATTGATGATAAAAATATATTCGAAAAATTTATATATCCATATAAATTTTTAAGTTGTGAATATTCTTTTACAACTTTATATATATGGAGAGAAGCTTGTGATGTTTGTTTTACTATTGATAAAGGTGCTCTAATAATAAAGAAAAAAGATTTTGAGGGAAGATACTATTTTATGCAGCCGCTAGGATATAGTAAGGAAAATCTTAAAGAAATAATAGATGAACTAATGGTTTATAAAACAGAAAATAATATGGAATACTTATTTAAAGATCTTGATGAAGGGTTTATGGAAGAAATAAGGGACATATATGATGACGTAAAGGGTATCTGTATAAAAGAAGATAGAGATAATTTTGATTATTTATATGAAGCGGAAAAGCTTGCAAAGCTTTCAGGTAAGAAACTTCATGGGAAAAAAAATCATTATAATTCCTTTGTAAAGAAGTATACTTATGAAGTTAAAGATATTAAAGAAGCAGAAGTAATAAAGGATGTAATAATAGCCGCAGAAAAATGGTATGAAGGAAATAGCGGCGATTATATACTTAATTGCGAATTACAGGGAATAAAAGATGTTCTTAAAAATATGAAAGTTGTAAATACTAAAGGGATAGCTGTTTATGTAGATGAAAAAATAGTAGCTTTTAGTTTAGGAGAAAAGTTAAATGATGATTTGGCAGTAATTCATATAGAAAAAGCAGATGTGAAATATAGTGGAGTATATAGCTTTATTAACAAAACTTTTGTTGATAGGAATTTCAGTGATGTTAAGATAATTAATAGGGAACAGGACCTTGGAATTGCTGGTCTTAGAAAATCTAAATTATCTTATCATCCTTTTAAATTAGAGAAAAAATTTATTTTTAGTTTTGGCAATGTTTAATAACATTGAAAATGATGATTTAATTAGTGAAAAACAAATAAATAGACTAGCATGCATGCTAGTCTATTTATTTGAATGTGTTTTATACATAAATTCAAATTAAAGCTGAGGAAAGGTGATAGAATGAAAAATCTTTTGAGTGGTAAGGAAATAAAACTTACATCTATAAATGAAGAAGATGTTTTGACGATTCAAGAATGGCACAATGATGCAACCTTCATGCGTAATTATGATACAGTAAGCGCAACTCCTAAAAATCTTGAAGATGTATTAGAAATAATTAGTGATGTACGTAAATGCAATACAGCTTACATTTTTGCTGTTAAAAAGCTTGGACAGCAAGAAATCATTGGCGTTACGGGATTTGAAAATATATCTTGGAATAATGGAACATCTTTAATATATATAGGAATTGGAGAAGAAAAGCACAGGGGATGCGGTTATGGAAAGGAAGCTCTTAAATTAACTATAGAGTTTGGATTTCAGGAACTAAATTTCCATAGAATATATCTAACTGTACTTGAATACAATGAACCTGCAATAAAGCTATATGAAAAATTAGGATTTAAAAGAGAAGGGGTCTATAGAGAATTTATTCATAGAGATGGTAGACGGTATGATATGTATTTATATGGGATATTGAGGGCTGAGTGGGAAGATACCTTAAAAGAAAGATAAATACAAAAAGCACAGTAGAATAAAAAAAATCTACTGTGCTTTTGAATTTATAAAGAATACTTATTAAAATTATGTTCGAAAGAAAATCAGATTTAAGTATAATGTTTATATGCTATTTATCTATTTAATACGTAGTATAAAATTTGAATACAAAAGAAATGATATAAGGTAGGCTATGCTTATTTCATTTGACTCATTAATGTAATACTTGAGTTCAACACAAATATTTTGTCAAAAAACATAAAATGAAATAATAATATCGTTTTTATTGTGATAATATGATATATTTATATTTATATTATATTTTAATTATTAACTAAAACCTTTTATTTTATCTAAAAAAATAAAAGCAGCTACCTTAAGGTGCTGCTTTCAGTCATTTACTATTCAGTAGTAAATGTTTACTACTCTGTAGTAAATGGTAATAATGCTATGTTTCTTGCTCTTTTGATAGATACAGTGAGCATTCTTTGGTGTTTTGCACAGTTTCCTGAAATTCTTCTTGGAAGAATTTTCCCTCTTTCTGTAACATATTTTCTCAATTTATTTATATCTTTATAGTCGATTGCAGTTGCTTTATCCATACAGAAAGCACAAACTTTTCTTTTCATTCTCTTTCTGTTTCCACCAGCACCGCCGCCGCTTCTTTTATGATCATTCATAGCCATTGATTTTTTCCCTCCTTACCTAATATTAGAATGGTATATCTCCATCATCAATTGGTGTTATATCGCTATCACTGCCAAAATCTTGAGATTTAGCATTTGATTCGCTTCTATTTCCACCTTGATTAGTATTCGTATCTGATGATTTATTTCCTCCCCATTCGAGGAAGTCAACTTCATCAGCAATCACTTCAGTCACATATCTTCTATTACCATCTTTAGCCTCATAATTTCTAGTTTGAATGTTTCCAGAAACGCTTAACAGTTTGCCCTTACTCATGTAATTAGCAGTGGCTTCCGCTTGCTTTCCAAATACCACTATTGGTATAAAGTCTGCATCTGGTTGACCTTCTCTTTTAAATCTTCTATTAACGGCTACAGTGAAAGTGGCTACAGCTGTTCCTGTTCCTTGAGCAAACTTTAGCTCAGGATCTTTTGTCAATCTACCAACTAAAACAACTTTATTCATAAAAACACCACCTATTTTTCTGGATTTATTATGATATGTCTTATAACACTGTCAGTAATTCTGAATACTCTATCTAATTCTTTCGGTAATTCAGGATTTGAATTGAAATTGATTAATGTATAGTGACCTTCACTAACTTTTTGTATTTCATAAGCTAATTTTCTTTTACCCCAAGCATCAACATTTTCAACTTCTCCACCATTATTTTCTATTACACCTTTAAACTTTTCAACGTTAGCTTTAACAGCTTCTTCGTCTAATGAAGGATGTAATATGAATATAGTTTCATACTTTCTCATTAATTTCACCTCCTCCCCTCGGACTAACGGCTATGCATTGCACAGCAGGGATTACAATAATAGATTATATCACTTAATTATACAAAAATCAACTTATTATTCTTTTTTAACTATATTTTCTTTATTTAGTGCATTTTCTTTTATAATTTTTCTTACTCCAGAATCAAATTTAATTCGTTGGAGCATCACTATTCTTCCACAACCTAAACATTTTATTTTTATATCTGCACCTAATCTTATAATTTCCCAGTTCTTGCTACCACAAGGGTGAATTTTTTTCATTTCAACAATATCACCTAAATTAAATACTTTCATTACACATCCCACCTTTAATTCAATATTAAATCAGCATTTTAAAAACTGTTCATCATCTTCAATGCTGTAACATAATTATTTAAACTATATAGTAATTATTTTTATATTTTCTCCATCTCGCACAAAAATTTTTTTTACCTTTATGTTTTCTGACTTGGCAAGTTTAATAATATTTTCAATATTTTCTTCGTCTACTTTTAAACTAATCCCACAACTTTTAGTTATGTGCGTTGGCGTAGGTACAACTACTACCTTAATTTGTTTTAACAGCGCTTCTCGTTCCGCTTTCATAGCTTCATGTGTATTTTGAAATGTAACTAAATAATATTTGTTCAATATTTCTCACCCTATTTCTTAACTTTATAGTGTATATGTTTGTTAAACCCGTTGATTTGATATACATTTACAGAACTTTATATTATAATATATATTAATTTGGAAATATGTAATTATAATGTAATAATTTTGTTTTACATAAAATCATCTCTTATACATTAACTAATTTTATTATAAACTATTTGTAGTTTTAATTATATAAAAACAAAATTTAACTTGTTATTTATAATGTTAATAGTAGTTCCATTTTTCTATAAAACATAATAATCCTAATAACTTATAGTATAAAATTGGAGGAAATCATGAAAATATATTTAGATAACGCAGCAACAACATTTCCTAAACCGCCAGAGGTGTATACCTCAATGATGAATTATATGATGAATATAGGAACAAACCCCGGAAGAGGTGTATCCACTGCATCCCTGGCTGGAAATAGGGTTGTTTTAAATTGTAGATATGCAATAATGGATTTTTTCCACTTTGATAAAGTTGAAAATGTAATCTTTACACCAAACATTACTACTTCATTGAATACACTTATAAAAACATCTGTAAGAAAAGGTTGGCATGTAATAACTTCTTCAATGGATCATAATGCAACCTTAAGACCCTTAAACTCTCTTTCCGAAAAAGGTATTATAGAATTAGACATTGTTCCTTGTTCAAAAGAAGGTTTCATTAATATAGATGATTTTATAAATACAATTAAACCTAACACAAAATTAGTAGTTTTATCACATGCATCTAATATTATTGGAAGTATTCAACCACTAGAGGCTATAGGCAAAATATGTAAAAACAGAAATATTTTTTTTGTTATAGATGCTGCTCAAACTGCTGGAGTGTTGCCTTTAGATTTCTATAAATTAAATTGTAATGCTCTGGCTTTTACAGGACATAAAAGTTTATTAGGTCCTCAAGGCACCGGCGGATTTTTAATTGATGATAAATTAAATCAACAATGTATACCATTTATAGAAGGTGGTACTGGTAGTCTTTCATCTAGTATTGTTCAACCAGATTTTTTGCCTGATAAGTTCGAAAGTGGGACATTAAACGCTCCAGGTATAGCAGGCCTTTTAGAAGGTATTAATTTCATTAATACGCAAGGTATAGACTCTATTCGTGAAAATGAAGAATATCTATGTAAAAATTTTATAGATGGACTTCTAAATATACCTTCAATTGATGTTTATGGTTCAAAATTCAAATCCACAAGAACTGCTACCATATCTATTAATTCAACAAAAATTGACAATTCAGAGTTAGGATTTATACTAGATAGTGAATACGGAATTACAACAAGAACCGGTCTTCACTGTGCACCATTTGCCCATAAAACTATTGGTACATATCCAACTGGTACTTTAAGATTTGGCATTGGCCCTTTTAACGATATTAAAGACATCAATTATACTCTTAACGCCCTCAATACTATTATTCGAAAGGTGTGATTTTAAATAAATGGAAAATATACTAAAAAAAGTTGATAAATTATCTATCTTTTTTGTCTTGTATACCTTTATTTTTGTAATTTTCTTTGGAACTATAGGTTACACACTTCCCTTTGTATTTGCTCTTATTTTAGCTTCTTTCCTTAAGATACCAACAAGGTATTTAATGAGAAAATTCAAAATTAAAAACACTATAGCTTCATTATTCACTACTACGATATTTTTCACTGTAATTATTATATTATTATCTTTAATCATCACTACTATAACTTCGGAGTCAATACAGCTTGCAAAAAATGTTCAATCTTATATTACCTTAAATAAAAGCATTATAATCAATTTTTTTAGTAATTTACAAGATTATTATAAAAATTTAGATCCCACCATAATTAATAATATTGAATCAAATATTACTAATTATATAACCAAAACCATAAATATTAGTATGAATGCATCCACAAAAATATTTTCACAAACACTTGGTTTTGTATCTGCCATACCTTATGTTCTGATGGTATTATTATTTACTTTACTTACTACATATTTTTTCACAAAAGATTTATCATCTACAAATATAAAAAAGTTTGTTTCAATTCCTCACGAAAGTAAAGATAGGATACGCTATATATTTGATGAATCAAAAAAAATGTTAAAAAACTATTTTCTTTCATACTTACTAATAATAACTATAACATTTTTAGAAACATTAGTTGTTTTTTTAATTTTTAAAGTTAAGTATGCTGTGACTCTAAGTATATTATGTGGAATATTTGATTTACTACCTATTTTGGGTATAGGAGCTATATATCTTCTCTTAATTATAATATTTTTTGTATCTAATAACTATATATCTGCTTTAGGCCTTTTAATATCTTATGTAATTATTACTATAGTAAGACAGATTATTGAACCTAAGATTGTTTCATCATCACTTGGTATTCACCCTGTAGCAGTTCTTGCTTCCATATTTATAGGACTTAAAGCAAATGGTATTGTTGGTATGTTATTTTGTATGTTTTTATTAGTATTTTACAATATATTAAAAAAAGTTAAAGTTTTATAGAATAGAAAACCTCCTAGGTGGCTAAAATCCAAATAGGAGGTTTTTTATGGTAGATAAAGTTATTTTAGATTCTATGTCAAGTGATTGCACTTTTAAGTTAAGAGATACTATAAGTAAATATATTTTCCCCATAGCTAAATGCTCACGACCTATTGTAGTCTTATGTATTGGCACCGACAGATCAACTGGTGATAGTTTAGGACCATTAGTTGGAAACAAGCTTAAATTTTTAGTTAGAAATAAAATTCATATTTATGGTAGTCTTGAGTGCCCCGTGCATGCAAAAAATTTATGTGAGACAATTGATGAAATTAACTATTCATATACTAACCCTTACATTATTGCAATTGATGCTTGCCTCGGTAGTTTACAAAATGTAGGAAAAATTATTATTGAAGAAAAGCCTTTAAGTCCTGGTGCAGCTATGAATAAAAATCTACCTAAAGTGGGTGATCTAAGCATAACAGGAGTTGTAAACATATCCGGTGCCTTTGAATTTATGGTACTTCAAAACACAAGATTATATACAGTTATGATGCTTGCTGACGCTATTTCAAAAGGTTTATATCATTCAATACTTAAAACTGTAGGTGGAAAAAATTCAAGTTCAGTTTATCATGATTTCGAAGTAAATGATATTGAAGTTAATTAAATTTAATTAACTTTATTAAATACTCTGTTAAATTTAATTTTCATTAAAATATAAAATTAGAAATATGTTTTATTATATTTTAATTTTATATTTTTTTGTTTTTTATGTAATTTATATTACGCTCTTACACTACAGGTGTTTTCACAAGTATGTCCTTGTTTTTTATATAATATAAAAACAAATTTTTTATTACAATATTTAAAATTTATTTTAATTACTGCTTTTTATTATATTTATTCCTATTTTAAAATTATAGCTTGTTCTAACACTTTATTTTCCTCATTAGATAACTCATATCTAGATATTCCTTTATCTATCGGCTTAGCATAAGTAGTACTCTCATTCCTACCATAAATACTTGTTAATATAACGCCATTACTGTTCGCATCAAGCAATGCTATAGAAAAACTTAAATCACTTCCCATATCATCAAAGGCTTTATATCTTATCATTGAAGTTTTTTGCACACAAGTCATTAATTTTCCATTTATTTGTTCATACATCCGTTTCATAATTTCATTTTGTTTTTTTACTTCGTCAATTTTATCTAAATAAGATATAACTATATCTTCTAAATTTTTTGTGCTCGCACCTCTCATTAGTTTTCTATATCTTCTTTCTACTTTATTTAAAGATTTATAGGTGATTATAACTATTATAATTAATATAAATACAAGAATCACAAGAGCTAGTGTTATATACATCTGTGTATTATTTATAAAATTGGTTATGATCTGCATTAAAAATCACATCCTTTCTATTATGTTTCACGTGAAACATTATATATTAAAAACTTCTAAGATTCTTTCAAAATCTTCTTCTGAATAATATTCTATTTCTATTTTACCCTTGTTTTTGTTTTTAGAATTAATTAAAACCTTGGTACCAAAATGATTTTCTAATTTATTCATTATATCTTTATAATATATATCATTTTTTCTTTCAATAACTTTTTCTTCTTTTTCATTTCCGAATTTTTTCACTAATCTCTCAGTTTCCCTGACATTAAGTTTATTTTCTATAACCTTTTGAGCAATTTCATATTGGATCTGTTTCTCATTTATTCCTAATATAGCCCTCCCATGCCCCTCCGAAATCACTTCGTCAACTATGTAATCTTGAACTCTTTCATCTAAATTTAATAATCTCATACAATTTGTTATTGCTGTTCTTGATTTAGATACCTTCTTACTTATTTCTTCCTGTGTAAGATCGAAATCCGTTAATAATTTTTTATAAGCTATTGCTTCTTCAATAGGATTCAAGTCCTCTCTCTGAATATTTTCTATTAATGATATTTCTAAAACCTCTTTATTGTCTATGTTCATAATAATTGCAGGTATTTCCACAAGTCCAATACTTTTAGCCGCCCTAAATCTTCTTTCTCCCGCTATAACTATGTATATATTTTCTTGTTTATTTAAGATAATGGGTTGAATAACTCCATGTTCTTTTATTGATTGTGCCAATTCAGATATTTTTACAGGATCAAAGTTTTTTCTTGGCTGACTTTTATTAGCTTTAATTAAATTTATAGGTATCTTAAAAACAGTGGAACCATCTTCACTAATTTGTTCTTCTGGTATCAAAGCACCCAAACCTTTACCTAATCCAAATTTTTTGTTCAATTCCTATCATCTCCTTTGTCTATCTAAAAATTCATTTGCTAATTCTTTGTAAGCATCTGCTCCCTTGCATTTATCGTCATAAAGCATAATTGGTAATCCAAAACTTGGTGCTTCAGCTAATCGTATATTTCTTGGTATCGTTGTTTCATAAACTTTGTCATTAAAATATTTTTTTACTTCTAGTACAACTTCATTGCAGAGTTTCGTTCTATTATCGTACATACTTAAAATTATACCCTCAAACTCAAGGTTTTTATTTAAAGACTTTTTAACTAATTGGATTGTATTTACTAATTGACCAACACCTTCTAAAGCATAAAATTCACATTGAATAGGTGTTAACACATTAGTTGCCGCAGTAAGTGCATTTATAGTTAAAATTCCTAATGAAGGTGGACAATCTATAAAAATATAATCGAATTCTCCTTCAATTTCTCTAAGTTTTTCTTTTAATATATTTTCACGATTACTTTTATTAATTAATTCTACTTCTGCACCTGCAAGTTCCATTGTAGAAGGTACTAAATATAAATTATTTACTAGCTCGCATTCTTTTATAGTGTCCCTAATGGAAATATCTGATATTAGTAAATCATATGTTGATAAATTTATATTTTTCTTATCAAATCCTAATCCACTTGTAGTATTTCCTTGAGGATCTATATCTATGGTTAAAATTTTTTTACCTTTCATAGCTAAATAAGAGCATAAATTTATATTTATAGTAGTTTTTCCTACTCCTCCCTTTTGATTGAAAATACATATTGTTTTCATGACTACACCTACCTTTCAAAATAATGTATATAGTACTACATGTTGATTTTGCATATAGTTCATTATATATTTATGT
>DHIM01000160.1:2540-3511 GCA_002403785.1 Clostridium sp. UBA4746 | reverse complement strand
GTTAATTAGGCATATTTTTATATATTAATTAATAGATATTAACAGTAGCAATTTTAGGGAGAGTTAAAGAATGAGCATATATTTTTTACTGCTGTCAATAATGGTTTTTTTAATATATGAAGGAATAATTTCTAGTTTGTTTTATGCACCTAAAAAAATTAAAATAATAAGTATTATAGCTCTATTTTTAATGACGTTTAGATACATAGCTTTAATAATTCTTTTGATTGCAGCAAATCAAAATTATTTATATTTGTTAAAACCTGCGGTATACACAAATTTTTTAAGTATACCGATATGTGGTATCCTTTCAATTTTTATATTTGCTAGAAATAATAAAATTAAACTGAGAAAAATTTTACTCATCTGTATTATGTTATTTATAGTCTATTTCATTGTGATATATAAATCCTCTGCAAATATTATTATATCAAATCTTTGCGGATACACTATAACATTTGAACTTGAAGATTATTGTAATGTGGCATTGCTTATAATTAATACTATTTTTATCGTAAAAGGGATAGAATTATTTAATAAAACTTATTCTAACAAACTGGGGGCTATATTAATAATAATATCTGCGAGTATTACATTAATATCAGTTATTCTAACTTTAATAAATACAAATTTCGCATGGTTATTGTTATGTGATATTTCTTGGATTTTAACTATAGATTACGGTTTAATAAAGTTCAAAAGGTAAAGCTTAAAAATTTAAAGTATTAAAAAAGCATATAAAGCTATAAATTTATTTATAACTTTATATGCTTTTTAGTTTTATCCTTGTCGTTTTCTAGAATTAAATTTTGGGTTAGTCTTTGTTGCTTTCTTATACGCTTGCTTTGTGTCAGCTTTTATAGCAGGCTTCGATGTGGTCCTCAAATCGGTGTTTATTGTGGTCTTCGAAGTAGCATTTGGTGCTGATGATTTGGAATGCTTCCTCCTAGAAAATTTAGTATTAGTATTTG
>DHIM01000160.1:1290-2474 GCA_002403785.1 Clostridium sp. UBA4746 | reverse complement strand
GTCTTTGAATGGGTATTTGAAGTGGCCGACTGAGCGTTTGATTTAGTATGCTTCTTCCGAGAAAATTTAGTATTAGTATTTGCCTTCATAGGTCTTGGTGGTATTAAAGACTTTTTATCGAAACCAATTAAATCTTCTCTATGAGCTTTTATTAGTGCTTCTTTTACTATATTATAGTTCTCTGGATTTTTAAATTGAAGCAAAGCCCGTTGCATATTTTTTTCCTTTTGATCATTTGGAACATAAACCTTCTCATTAGTGAAAGGGTTTATTCCAGTGTAATATATTGTGGTAGATAAACTACCAGGTGTTGGGTAAAAGTCTTGGACTTGTTCTGGGGTATAGCCCATTTCCTTAATGTATTCTGATAATTTAATGGATTCCGCGAGGTCGCTACCAGGGTGGCTTGACATAAAGTAAGGAACTAAAAACTGATTTTTATCTATTTTTTCATTAAATTCAAAATATTTTTTTACAAAACTGTCATAAACTCCTCTTTTGGATTTTCCCATTTGGTCTAGTACCTTGTCGCTAATGTGTTCAGGGGCTACCTTTAGTTGACCGCTAATATGATATTCACACAATTCTTCAAAAAACTTAGTGTTTTTATCAAAAATGAGATAATCGTATCTTATTCCAGAACGAATAAAAACTTTTTTAATGTTAGGCAGTTCTCTTACTTTTCTTAATACATCCAAGTATTCAGTGTGATCAATGATAAGATTTTTACAGGGAGTTGGATACATGCATTGTTTATCTCTGCATACACCTACTTTTTCTTGAATTTTGCAAGCTCTATGTCTAAAATTTGCTGTAGGACCACCAATATCGTGAATGTACCCTTTGAAATTTTTTAGGGTGGTTAATAGCTTTGCTTCGTCTACAATAGATTGCTTACTCCTATTTTGAATAACTCTACCCTGATGAAAAGTTAAAGCACAAAATGAACAGCTACCAAAACAACCTCTATGACTGGTTATAGAAAATTCAACTTCGGTTATTGCAGGAATACCACCTTTATCCTCATATATAGGGTGATATGTTCTGGTATATGGCAGAGCGTAAGTTATATCCATTTCACTTTGTGTTAATGATATTTGAGGGGCATTTTGAACTACATATCGATCATTATGCTTTTGGACTACTATCTTTCCACGTATATCATCTCTGTCTCTTATACACAT
>DHIM01000160.1:712-1107 GCA_002403785.1 Clostridium sp. UBA4746 | reverse complement strand
TCTATGAAATCTTTAAGTTCACCAATTTCTTTTGAAGCATATACTGTCCCTCGTAGTGAAGTCATTTTATCTACAGTCATACCGTATTTGAAAAGATTAGCCATTTCAACTATAGTTTTTTCTCCCATACCATAGATTAGTAAGTCTGCTTTAGCATCAATTAATAAGCTTCGCCTAACTTTGTTGTCCCAATAATCATAATGGGCAAATCTGCGTAGACTTGCTTCTATACCACCAATTATAATTGGAACATTCTTAAAAGCTTCACGGGCGCGATTACAATACACAATTACTGCTCTATCAGGTCTATGACCTGATTCGCCACCAGGTGAGTAAAGATCGGTGTGCCTTTTTTTCTTTGCTGCAGTATAGTGATTAACCATAGAATCTATATT
>DHIM01000160.1:0-528 GCA_002403785.1 Clostridium sp. UBA4746 | reverse complement strand
AGTTTTCTAAAATCATCTACGTTTTCCCAATTAGGCTGTGCTATAATTCCTACGGTAAAGCCTTCACGTTCTAAGGTCCTTCCAATTATAGCGGTTCCGAAGGATGGATGATCTATATATGCATCCCCTGTAATTATTATAAAATCTAATTGAGATATATTTCTTTCTTTTAAATCATTCATACTAATGGGCAAAAATTGTTTGTTTACTATCATATAATCCTCCTAAGAGATTAGTTGAACTAAAGTTCATTGAACATAAAGTTCGTTGTTTTGTATTAATTGTATTTAATAATATTAACATATCTATTGAATAATATGAACTATAAAAGGTTGCAAATGTTAAAGCACGGTTATAAAATGTTAAATTTAAAGATAAAATAAGTATTTTAAAGTAATAATGAAATACAATTTTATAAGGGATATTAAATATACTATAAAAGGGTATTTAATATATAATAATGCAGAAATCTAATTGAAATTCTTATTTTTAGTTGCATTCTCAAACATATATAATATATTATATCTG
>DHIM01000278.1:6363-7379 GCA_002403785.1 Clostridium sp. UBA4746 | reverse complement strand
AGATGTGTATAAGAGACAGGGCTGGGGCGGCAGGATTCGAACCTGCGAATGCCAGAGTCAGAGTCTAGTGCCTTACCGCTTGGCTACACCCCAATAAAAAAAATGTTAATGGTGACTCCTAGGGGAATTGAACCCCTGATTCCACCGTGAGAGGGTGGTGTCTTGACCGCTTGACCAAGGAGCCTTATTAAGTATTAACACTACGAAATATAGTATAACTCTTAATGCGGTATAAGTCAAATATTTTCCAACAAATAGTTCATTTATTATTATTACCTGGAATAATATGAATTATAAGCAGAATTACAACTATGTGGCAGACCTCATTTAATTCATATTATATGTTTTTTAATATTTTATTAATATCATCACTTACTTTTATTCTATTTTCATATACCCACTGATCATCAAAACTTAAATTAAATACTTTTGAGAATGAATAATAAAGATTTATTTTTTGGTAGAGAAGTTCTAATTCAAAAAGGTCTTCTAATAGACACTGTGGTTTTGAAATAATTTCCCTTTTAGCTATAAACAATTCGTCCACGTAGTATAAAAATGAATCCATCATTCTATCATTGGATACATCAAAAGGAATCTTTAAAAGTCTCCATTGAATTGATTCTTCCAATTTACAACATCTTAAATTATCTAAAACTACTAAGTACTCACTAATATCCATTTTTCTATAAAAATCTATTTTTTCTTCTTTTGTACTCCATAATGCTAATTTTTCTCTAAGTGAAAGGTTACTAATTTTTAATATAGCATCATTTGGCCCTATTACTCCTTCTTCTATGATAATATCATTGCAATCTAAACTCTCACTTATAAAGTCCTGAGTACCACCATAGGATGCTACATATCCAACTTCATATATCCCTTTTCTACCTGCTCTTCCTGCTATCTGTTTCACCTCTTGAGAATTTAAGTATCTTACCTCATTACCATCAAACTTTTTAATATCCATAAATATTATTCTTTTTATAGGTAGATTTACTCCCATACCTATAGCA
>DHIM01000278.1:3272-6253 GCA_002403785.1 Clostridium sp. UBA4746 | reverse complement strand
GGCCATACCTATAGCATCAGTGGATATTAATATTTTGCTTTCCTTGTTAATAAACTGATTGTATTGTTTTTTTCTCACCTCTGGGGGTAAATCCCCATAAATTAAACTTACTTTTATCCCCAAACTTGAGTAATGATAAGCTAGTTCTAACACTTTCTTCTTGGAGAATGTAACCAACGCATCACCCTTCTCAATACTTTTATATGAAAAAGATACCTTTTGCATTAATAAAGGAACTTTTCTTTTATACTCTATAATCTCATACTCCTCAGCGCAATCCTCTATTATTTTTATAAGCAGTTCTTTTGCGTTCATTGCGCCACAGATATGTATCTCTTTGCTTTTAAGTCCTAAGACAGCTCTAGTCCAAGCATCTCCCCTCTGATCGTTATTTATCATTTGAATTTCATCTATGATACCAACGTCATACTCCTGATTTATATCTAACTTTTCTATAGTACAGCAGATATGAATAGCATCTTTAACTTTTATTTCTTCTTCTCCAGTTGCAAGATTACACTTTACACCTTCATTGTTTAATTTCTCATAATTTTCAAGTGCTAATATTCTTAACGGTGAAAGATAAATTCCACTTGTTGCCTCCTTTAATTTAATCATGGCATTATATGTTTTTCCAGTATTAGTTTCACCTAAATGGAGGTAAAACTTCCTCTTAAATTTTCTTGTTTTTTCATATTCATTTTTAGGATTATAGGGAAACACGCGATCAAACTCACTGGATATAATTTCAGGAATATGCTCGGTAATTAATACACTTATAATTCCTGACCTTAAATACCTCCCACTCTTATTCTTTAAAATACTTTCGAAATTAAAATTTGTATTGTTTTTTTTGTTATAGTCCTCAACAAGTCTTATTGATATATATTCCAATAACTTAGAATAGTTCTCATAAACTTTTCTATATTCCTTAAAATTCTCTTTCTCAAATATTTTTAATTCTTTTAATTTCTTTCTTACTGAGGCTTCATGTTCCCATAATGCGTTTGACTTAGTATGCTTGACTATTTCTTGAATTTTAGCAAATTGACTTTTTACTTTTTTAAAATTTCTATCTATAACTCCCTTTTTCATTTTATTTCCTCCACTTATGAGTCCTTAATATAATATTTTCTCACAACTTTGTATTTATCATACGTTTTTTAATGAAATTTAAAATAAAACACCCAGCTTAGTTATTTTTAAGCTGGGTGTTTACACTATAATATTTTTCTTATCTCATTCAAACTAACAACTATAAGAATAAACTTATTTTCTATATTTATATACTTTTTCATTCATGGTCACACCTTCAGCCTTATAATCAATTTTAACCATAGAAATGACCCTGGATGCACCATGGGCTACACAGATCTCTTGAGCCTTCGCTACAATATCTAACAGTTCATTCAATTTGCCTTCCATAGTAGTTTCCATTGGTCCGACCTCATATTTTACTCCACTAGCTTGAATGTACTCTATTACCTTGTCTACTACTGGATAAATCCTTTCCTCTGTTACAACTGGTATAACTTGAAGACTTACATTTACAACTGACATATTAATTCCCCCTAAAATTTTATTTAATATTTGTGATAACTTACTAATTAAAACAATAAAATAAACCCCCTGCTCATAATTAAGCGAAGAGTTTTATAAACATTTAACTTGCACCATTTATGTAGTAGTCCTTAAGTCTAAATGCAAATTACTGTTTCCCTACGTTGGCATTATCCAATTCAGGTTATAAGGGTCGGAACTTAACTGTTTCTTCTCAGGCAAAGTATTATTGACTCCCCTAGTTTTTAATATTAAATTACTTTATATATATGTTACCTAAAGTTTCCTTTAATGTCAAACCATTTTAGAACCACTCTTATATTCATTCATTTAATAAATAAAGTGCAAAAAAGCGCTTAAAATTTCTTGTATTATAACATGTGAAATATATAAATAAATTATAAAACTATGACTTTTAAAGTTTATTTTAAAAATACATGACATAAAATATATTTTTTCATATATTACTCATAAAGGGGTGGTATTTTATGAACGTTTATACCAATAAGAAATATGCAGATATTGTATTTGAAGGTGGTGGAATTAAAGGAATTGGTCTTGTAGGTGCCTTAAAAACTTTTGAGAATAATGACTATACATGGAAAAACATTTCTGGAAACTCTGCTGGATCTATTGTAGCTGCACTAGTAGCAGTAGGCTATTCAACTGAGGAGATAAAAAAACTAATGCTACAGCTTGACTACACAAAAATTGCTGATAAAAGTCATTTTAATATACCTATATTCACAAATACTCTCAATCTACTTTTTAAAAAAGGTATTTATAAAGGTGATTATATAGAGAACTGGATTGATGATGCTCTATATAGTAAACTTAAGCTTACAAATAAAAAAAAGGTAACCTTTGGAGATTTAATTATTCCAGATGAAAATGGTATTCTTTTAAATAACAAAAAGTATAAAAGAAAATACAAACTGCATATTATAGCAACGGATATAAGCCGTGGAAAGATGTTAATACTACCAGAAGACATTGCAGATTACGGAATAAATCCCGATGACCTACAAGTAAGTTTGGCAATCAGAATGAGTATATCCATTCCCTATTTTTTTCAACCAACAAAATTAAATGATATAAATAATAATAAAAAATCTCTTATTGTTGATGGCGGTGTTTTAAGCAATTATCCAGTTTGGCTATTTGATATCAATGGTATTCCTCGCTGGCCAACAATCGGTCTTAAACTTGGAGGAAACAAAGAAATACGAGAACATAAAATCACAAATATCTTAAATTTTACTAGCTCAATCATTGAAACTATGCTAGAAGCACAGGATGATATTCATATAAGAGAAATGGATTTTTTGCGTACTGTTAAAATTGATACCCTTGATATTAAAACTACAGATTTTAATGTTTCTAGTAAAAAAATTATGGATTTATATAATTCTGGTGAATCT
>DHIM01000278.1:0-3194 GCA_002403785.1 Clostridium sp. UBA4746 | reverse complement strand
ATATAATTCTGGTGAATCTTGTGCGAAAGAGTTTCTTGAAACTTGGGACAATGATTTTAAAAAACACAGACTACTGAGAGGTGATTCTTTAAACAACAGTAGTAATTTTGATCGAACTTAACATCAAAATAATTGTCAGGATTTAAATTATATGATATTTATTTATAAAAGAAAAACTGGGAGAGTTCTATAAAATAATATAGTTAAAAAAACACGTAGCAGGTGTGCTTTACCTACTACGTGCTTTTATTCAAAAGGAGTACTTTACATTTCTTTTTTTATACCTCTACTTAAAGTATTTTCATAATCTATAAATTCATATACATCTTGATCAAATAAATCACTAAAACTTTTAAGTTCAGCCAAAGTTAATTCTTCTATAGCTTTATGTTCTTTCTCACAGTTTATAACAATAGTACCTATAACTGCATGGGCATCTCTAAAAGCCATTCCCTTATTAACAAGATAATCTGCAGCTTCCGTAGCATTTAAAAACCCTTTTTTAACTGCATTATGCATATTATCCTTTTTTATTTTTAAAGTACCCAACATTTCGTTCATTATTTTGATGCATTTTATAACTGTGTCAACTGCATCAAAGAAGGGTTCTTTATCTTCTTGCATATCTTTATTGTAGGCAAGTGGTATTCCTTTCATAGTGGTAAGAAGACTCATTAAATCTCCATACACTCTTCCGGTTTTCCCTCTTATTAGTTCTGCTGCATCTGGATTTCTCTTTTGTGGCATTATACTACTACCTGTAGAGAACTCATCGCTAATTTCAATGAAATTAAACTCTTTAGTACTCCATAGAATTAATTCCTCACTAAGTCTACTAAAATGCATCATTATAATAGAAAAAGCAGATATAAGTTCTAATAAATAATCTCTATCACTTACTCCATCCATAAAATTATCTACAGGTTTTTTAAAATCTAGCTCTTTTGTTGTAAAACTTCTATCTGTATCGTAGGTTGTTCCAGCAAGAGCACAACAGCCAAGAGGATTTTCATCCATAATTTCAATAGCACTAGTAAGTCTTTTCTTGTCTCGACGTAGCATATTATAGTACGCCATTATATGTTGCTTAAATGTTACCACCTGAGCTCTTTGCATATGTGTATACCCTGGCATTATGACAGCATTTTCATTACCCAATAATTTGATAGTAGCTAACATAATATCCAAGTTATCAATAACATCAAAGGCTTTATATTTCGAATATAATCTCATATCTACTGCAACTTGATCGTTTCTGCTTCTGGCTGTATGGACTTTTTTACCTACATCACCTACAAGTTTTGTAAGGTTTATTTCCATAAAGCTATGAATATCCTCGAAGTCACCTTCAATTTTAAGCTTTCCATCTTTGATATCTGATAAAATAGTATTCAGACCATTAACTATAGTTTTGCTTTCATCATTTGTTAAAATATCACATTTGGCTAGCATTTTAACATGAGCAATGCTACCCATAATATCTTCATAATACAATCTTTTATCAAAGCTTAGAGAACTATTAAAGTCCTCCATAAGCTTGCTTTCTTTATCGAGAAATCTTCCACCCCAAAGTTTCATATTGTCACCCGCTTTACCTTCTGTATATTTTGTGTTCTTTATTTAAAATTATTTAAATGTTTATACGCTTTTATTTTACTTGGTAGTGAAAATAAGTTGATAAATCCTTCTGCGTCCTTATGATCATATAATACACTTGATCCAAAAGAAGAGATACTTGCGTCATATAACGCATTAGGTGATTCTTTACTTGCTACCATAATATTTCCTTTATAAAGCTTTAATTTAACGCTGCCTGTTACTGTCTCTTGAGTTTTATCTATAAATGCATCAAGTGCTTCTCTCATAGTAGTAAACCAAAGGCCATCGTATACGAGCTCGCCATATTTTTGTGATACTTGATATTTATAGTGAAGTGTATCTTTATCAATTGTTATCTCTTCTAGTTCTTTATGTGCTGCATAAAGAACAGTACCACCTGGAGTTTCGTATATTCCTCTTGATTTCATGCCTACAAGTCTATTCTCTACTAAATCTACAATACCTATTCCGTTTTCTCCACCAAGTTTATTTAATATCTTAACAATATCAATTGGCTCTAGTTCAATGCCGTCAACTTTTTTTGCAATTCCTTTTTCAAAAGATATTTCAACATAAACAGGTTCATCTTTAGCTTTCTCTGGAGGTGTAACCATAAGATACATTTCTCTTTTATGATCATTTTTAAAATCTTCAATGTCTCCACCTTCATGACTTGCATGCCATAAATTTTGGTCAACTGAATATATTTTTTCTTTAGTAACTGAAGTTTCTATACCTCTTGCATTAGCATAATCTATGGCATCTTCTCTTGATTTTATATCCCAAATTCTCCAAGGAGCAATAATCTTTATAGTAGGATCAATAGCTGCTATTGCAACTTCAAATCTAACTTGATCATTTCCCTTACCAGTACATCCGTGACATATATATTTAGCCCCTTCTTTATGAGCGATTTCTACAAGCTTTTTAGCTATTAATGGTCTTGCGAAAGCTGTACCTAACAAATATTTCCCTTCATAAGTAGCATTTGCTTTAACTCCTTTGAATACATAATCTTTAATGAATTCGGCAGTTACGTTTTCTATATATATTTTCTCCGCCCCTGATTTTAAAGCCTTTTTCTCAATTGCTTTCATATCATCCTCTTGTCCAACATTAATGCACGCTGCTACAACATCCATATCATAGTTTTCCTTAAGCCAAGTTATTATTATAGAAGTATCTAATCCTCCTGAATACGCTAAAACTACTTTTTCTTTCATTTTAATGACCCCTTCCAATTTTGTATCTTTTGTATTTTAATATGTTGTTATTAAATAGGTTCTATCCTATAATACTTTATTTAAAAACTCTTTAGTTCTTTGTTCTTTAGGATTTGTGAAAAATTCTTCTGGTGTTCCCTCTTCTACTATTTTTCCTCCATCCATGAAAATCACTCTATCTGCCACGTCCTTTGCAAATCCCATTTCATGGGTTACAACCACCATCGTCATGCCTTCTTTTGCAAGGTTTTTCATTACCCCTAGAACCTCTCCAACAAGTTCTGGATCTAATGAGGACGTAGGTTCATCAAAGAGCATTATGTCAGGTCTCATAGCTAAAGATCTTGCTATAGCTACTCTTTGCTTTTGTCC
>DHIM01000054.1:793-3401 GCA_002403785.1 Clostridium sp. UBA4746 | reverse complement strand
CAATATGAAGAAGATTACTATAAGTATTATGAATGGCCCGTATATTGGGGTGGACCAAACATGTGGGGAACGTATGGACTTTCTCCTTGCATAGAGAGTAGTCAAGACCAAGAAAAATTAATGGGATCACCTCAAGTTAACGAACAGTGGGAAAACCATTTACACATGGCTAGTGATGTAATTGGGTACGACATCCAAGCTACAGATGGAACGATTGGACATGTTGATGATTTTATCATTGATGATAAAACATTGGCGATTCGTTACCTAATCATTGATACAAAGAATTGGTTGCCGGGGAAAAAGGTTCTTATTTCACCAAAATGGATAGAACTCGTTAGTTGGGATGAATCTAAAGTATTCATCAACCTTCTTCGTGAGACAATCAAGCAGTCACCGGAATACACAGATGAAGTTCTGTTAACCCGAGACTATGAAAGCAATCTGTATCAACATTATAATCAACAGGGATACTGGATCGATGAACTGGATTCCAATGAACATTTACGCTAAAACAGGTGAGCGAGAATCTACATTTTTTTAATATAACTATATGTCGGTGTAAATATGTATGTTGATAAAGAACTAATTAATTAAACGGCAATGGTATAAATTGTATTTACCATTGCCGTTTTTGTTTTATTGCTACAGAGACCCCTAACATGTTGTTACTAAACTTAATTGTTTATAATATTCTATACATTAATTATAATTGTTTTCTTTTTTGTTACAGAAAAACTAATAGATAGAGAAAAAAAGGAGTTGTGAATTATATGTTAGCAATAATTGGTGGAGTGGTTGTAATAATTGTAATACTTAAAATTCTCAATATTTTTTAGTTGTTATTATATATAAAATAACAAAAATAGATTCAATCTGTGCTGGTTATTGCCTCTTTGAAACTATTACTTAGTAGATGGTATTAAAATGAGTAAGGTACAAAGCAAAGCCGTGAAATGTTCATTTCGCGGCATTTGTTGTTTGCAGACTTATTATGTTGTATGGCACTTAATTCTTTTACCTTTAACTATATAATTACTTGTACTACTATGGTAAAGTTTATGTAAAGTTGAGTAAGAAAAACCAAGACATGGATATATTGTTGAAAAGGGGGAACAAATTAGAATGTATAAATTAAAAGACGCTAGAGCAATGCACAATAATGATACAGGAGTAAAAAACATTTTATTTGATGGAATAATAATAGGCAACATATCTTTTGAGATTAATGAAAATAGCATGCATGTAAATGATATAAACATAGACGTTAAATATACACATAAGAAGCATGCAACAAATTTATTAATACAATTAGTAAAAGAATTTAACATTGATATTATTGATGGTACTGGAACATATGATGAAGGAGAATACTTCTGGGAAAGGTTAGGAGCCAAAATGTCAGAGTATATATATACTAAAAATATTGTAGACGTCCAAGGAAACACTCCACACTGTTGTTGTTTAGGTAGGAATTTCAAATTAACAAGAGAACAGTTAATAAAATATAGTAAATTAAAATAGTAGATTTCGTCAATTAAGGATAAAAAGGAGTGTGAATTATATGCTAGGAATAATTGGTGGCGTGGTTGTTATAATTGTAATACTTAAAATACTCGGCGTTATGTAGTAAGATTAAAGGTAATTCATAAAAACTACATTTATACATATGTTCAATTAAGATTGAGTGTATCAGTTAAAAATATTAAATGTGTATTTATAATGTAAAGGCGGTATTAAAAAAATGAAAATAAAAGAAAAGCTAAAGAAGTTACTTAGAATTTTAGGCCCGGGTTTTATATCAGGAGCATCAGATGATGACCCTTCTGGCATTGCAACATACTCTCAGACTGGAGCACAGTTTGGTTTCGGTCAATTATGGGTTGCTCTGTTTTCATTCCCTTTTATGGTGGTTATTCAGGAGATGTGTGGTCGAATTGGTATGGTAAGCGCGAAAGGACTCTCCGGTGTAATAAAAGAGCATTACTCAAAAAAAATATTATACTTTGCTGTGACATTACTAGCAATTGCTAATGTAATTAATATTGGAGCTGATTTAGGAGCTATGGCTTCTGCTGGTCAACTTATCATTGGAATACCATTTATTTTTTGGCTGGTAGGTATAGCCATATTAATAGTTATTTTAGAAATAGCTATTACATATAAAGTATATGCTAGGTTTTTAAAATATATGGCATTAACGTTATTTGCTTATATTATAACCGCTTTCATCATCAAAGTAGATTGGTCGAAAGTTCTTTATTCAACACTTGTGCCGAGTTTTTCTACAAGTAAAGACTATCTTCTAAATATTGTGGCTATACTCGGAACAACTATCTCGCCTTACTTATTCTTTTGGCAGACTAATCAGGAGGTTGAGGAGGGACATGAAAAAAATAAATTAGGTTTAAAAGCTGTAGGTACAGCAAAAGGTATACCGGATGTAAAAAAAGTGGATGTACGGGATATGAAAATTGATACCAATGTAGGCATGCTATTTTCTAATATTGTTATGTTCTTCATTATTGTAACTACTGCATCTACTTTGAAAACACATGGGATAACCCATATAGACACTGCCACCCAAGCAGCTCAAGCATTAAAACCG
>DHIM01000054.1:0-447 GCA_002403785.1 Clostridium sp. UBA4746 | reverse complement strand
GTAATTGGAGTTATCATAAACTTTCTTCCAATTAAACCCTTTAAGATGTTATATTATACTGCCATTATTAACGGTATTGCTGCGCCACCACTAATGGTTTTAGTTATGTTAATATCAAACAATAAAAAAATCATGGGTAAGTACTCAAATACTACTTTTTCTAACATTATGGGGTGGATAATAACAGTTATTATGGCAATTGCTTCTATTGGACTTTTGGTTAGCCTCTTTTTTTAGGGCTTCTGTATCCACACTGATATTATCATAAATCGGGAGGAAATGTCATTGGAGTTTAGTTTTAATACTGATATTAATTTTGCATATGCCCCTGATAATGTAAGTGAGGTGCAAGCGATAATTAAAGGCACTAATATCATAGGAGAGATAGTGATGATGAAGTAGGGGTAGCATACGCAAAACTGATATTTCGTACGTTAAGAAAAACAT
>DHIM01000056.1:8835-9495 GCA_002403785.1 Clostridium sp. UBA4746 | reverse complement strand
TTATAGTAATCTTCTTCATATTGTCGTGATATAGGTTCATCATTATACAAAGAAGGACTGTTTTCAATCTGATTCTTGGTGAGATTAATAGCGATAGATTCATATTCTATATCAACACCATCCAATGCATATGGTGAGATTATCACTTGTCTACCCGTTAACCAATTTCCTGTGTTTACAATCAAATAGCGAATTGCCCAAAAGTGGTCATCAAAATAGAATTCTTTGACCTTACCTATTTCTCCGTCTATACAGCTTAATTTGTAATTCTTTAGTGTTTTGGCTTTGTTTAACATAATAACATCCCTTTCATATTTTATTTTTTTGTAAAATGGTGCTGAGTTATATTTAAAATAACACTTTCTATTATCGTCCTCTTCTACCAATAACATCAAAAACGAATAATATAACAGCTATGACAATTAATGTGTGTATCAGTCCACCACCAATATTAAGCACCAGCCCCAATAACCAGAAAATTATTAATATTCCTGCTATCCAACGTAAGAATCCCATACGTATATCACTCCTTTATAAACTATTTTTTAAAAAAAGGTGTTAATACCTAAATTTTACGTCTAATACTACACAAATTTAAATTTACGTAAAACTTAGAATATTCTGTTTATATTGTATCACTAATGTCGCTATATTTCAACC
>DHIM01000056.1:1777-8613 GCA_002403785.1 Clostridium sp. UBA4746 | reverse complement strand
TTGTTTCAATATTTTACATGTTTATTGGGTTATACAAATTCAAGCACTCGTTAAAACTTATACCAACTTTGTTACTATATTTTAAGGATTGATTTTTCTTCATTCTAATAAATTAGAGATTCTTTAGATGTTTTTGATTCCATAATTGAAACATCATATCAATCATTATCTTTGCAGTTAAATAGAGAGTACCACCAATTGTTCTAAAATGGTAATTACGATGATAAGGGGTAATGACAGGGTAACTACCGTGTACTGCAAAGTGATTTGAATTAATTTACAATACGCTAAGTATTTGAGTTAGATTTTGTGTGTAATTAACTCTCAAAAACGATGGTATTTGATAATAATTTAATTGTCTTAAAATACGATTCTAAAAGCTACTAAAACCATTCTCAAAAGTATTATCTAAAACAACTTTTCAATAACTACCTATTATGATAATATAATATCATGGATACGGAGGATGATGCAATGAGTGATAATTATATTTATGGATATGCAAGAGTAAGTACACAGCAGCAAGATTTAAATAGACAATTAGATCTACTTAATAAATATAATTGTATTGAGATATTAACAGAAAAAATGTCGGGTACAAAAATAAACAGGCCTGAACTGATGCGGTTAAAAGATAAAGTAAGACAAGGAGATACTATTATTATCGAAAGTTTTTCTCGTTTGGGAAGAAGTACACGGGATCTCATAGATCTTGTAGACTATTTCAAAAATAAGGGAGTGAAATTGATAAGTAGTAAAGAAAATTTTGATACAAATACACCACAAGGAAATCTAATGCTTACGGTTTTTGAAGCATTTAGCCAATTTGAGAGGGACCTCATAGTGCAAAGGACAAAAGAGGGTTTAGAAAGTGCTAGAGCCAGAGGAAGAAAAGGTGGACGACCTAAAGTTAAAGAGAGAAATATTGAAAAAGCATTAAAATTATATAATTCAAAAGAATATAGCATTAGCGAAATAGTGAACATGTCTGGAATTAGTCAGGCAACATTATATAGGTATATTAGGAAGCAAGACTTATAATTTCTTAGGCAACAGGGAATATATGTATTTCCTGTTGCCGTTTTGGTTCCATTGCTACACAGACCCCAATTACACAATTTTCTTATTTCACGTCAAAACAGCTACAAAATAGTAGTTCCGTTTTTGCTTTATCAAAAATGGGATATACTGTCTTGTAGCTGTTTTTTACATTAATAGTATAGAGCACTACCTAATTTTTTTATATGTTATTGATTATTTCATTTCTTTTGTTTACATATTCTTTGTAAGTTATAATATTTTTTGATTTCAATTCTTCTAATGTTTCAAGTCTTGATTTAATATCAGTTGCGTAGTTGATAACTGGTATGTTTTCTAATGTAATTTCAGGTTGCATATCTATTTCTTCAGATATGGGAATTGATATATCTTCTAATTCATTATTAACTATATTATTTGATTTGATTTCTTTACTCTGCCTATAACCTATAAACATAAATATTATGGCACTAATTCTAAGAGCTATATGCATGATTAAGCCTGCTATTGACGCCATATTATCGTTTGTATTACTAGTATTAATAAGATTAATAAGATTAGAAATATTATAAAAAAGTAATATAATATGATAAATTATTAAGCAACCTATTGAAGCAATGCCTGGCTTAAAATATAACCAGAACACTCCTAGTACCCATATTACTAATAGTAGTATGTCCATTAGTATAGGCGATTGATTATAAGCAAAATAAACTAGTATACAAGATGCAATTGCCCATATTAAATGACCTGTTTGTATTGCAATTGCTGTAACTATGTTTCCATTTTTATTTTTTATTAGCTTATACATTACATAAAAACTGAAGCAAACTATAGCTATTGGAATAATAAGGTATTTAAAAAAATAAATTCCTATAGCTGCGCTTATTAACCAGACTATACCATCAAGTAATTTTTTTGACCAAATTTTTAAATTTTCCATTAGAACAATCCCCCATTAAATTAATTTGTTTCTTTACAATATTCTTATATTTTACAGTATATTACAACCGATATAGGGAATCAATATCTATTCAGTTTGAGAGAGCCAACAAAAACTTTATCATTTTGCACCTTTGGTCTTTTTATCGTCTAGAATCTTTTCAGTGTTAGCAATAGCCTTTTCTGCCTCAGAATCTGTTTTACCTTTTTCAAGTTCTGAATTTACAAAGTCATTAACATATTTTGTCCATTTTAATTACTCCTCATGATTTAGTTTATTAGCTTTGGTAAATAGTACACGCCTATAAATCATAGGTACACTGTTCTTATCCTCATCACGCTTATAATTAAATTTAATTTTCCTAATGGAACTTTCCCTACGGGCTACCCTTCTATCAATTGGTAAAAACGGTAGCACCAACCAAAGGGCGGTTAGCACACTTAATTGATTTTTATACCTTGTATTATTTTTATTCTATCAATACATATGTATATAATTTCAAATTGGACATTTTATTCCAAAATAACCATGAAAAAAAGATGCAAAAACCTAAAACGCATGATAACATGGGTACACAAAGAGAAAAACTTGCTTTGTATATTAAAATAATGAAGGTGAGGTACAAAAGATGATGAAAACTTTAAGACCACTAATATTAACTTTAGGTATTTTAGTATCAACAGGAATAAGTTCAGCGGTGTACGCCCAAGATTGTTCTACACCAAACTACAAAGTAGTGAACACTCAAGATTGTAATAAAGGTAATTGCGCAGTTAATCCTGGACAAAGTTTACAGGATATATGTGCTAAGTATGGTATTGATTCAAAGTGTCTAACTGCAGCGTGTTCAGCTGATAAATCTCAGGTAACTAATCCTTGTGGGACAGCACCTACAAACACAAATCTATGTAAGTAATATTTATAAAGTTAATCTTCCTTTTAAGTCTGTCGTAATTGCTAGGCTTTTATTTTTTATTATGAAAATTTATTAAATATAGCTTAAGATAGAATGAAATTAATATGCAAGTGCGGAAACATAGAAGACTTAAAGACAAATAAGCCAGTTGAGAATTTTGAGTTTATAAACGGTGGTGAAGGTACTGTAGCACTAGTCTGTAAGATATGTAATGAAGTAGTATTTATCAAAATAAAGAATAGTTAATGAAGCTCTGGGGGGATACCTGGAGCTTTTTTAGGGTCTTTAGATACTTAAATATATCAGTTCATTTGAAATCGATATATTTAACGAACTCTTTTTAAGCTTTTTCGTGACCATATAAAGCCCCTTTGAAGGCTATTAGTTCACGCTCGTCGGAGGTATACTCTAAACGAACGATTTAAGTTCCCTTTATTCGTCTTTTGAACTTCCTATTAAATGGGTAGTTTATTTTATTAATATTATAATTATCAAGAGTAATTAGCGCACCTCGTTCGTTTTAAATTAATGTCGAAATATTTTCTTGTTCTAAATATTTCAAAGAAAGATATAAGGTCACAAGATATTGATATTCATATCCTTTCACACCAGAAATCTCCACTGACATACCTTTTGTCTCCTTTACTGCATTTTTATTATAAATTACAATTTAACATAAAAATATCATTTAAATTTAAAATACAATGTGATATATGCTAACAGTATTATGATGATGTTTATGTTTAAATTACCAATAGCCATCTTCTAATTTATTGTCAAACAGAAGATGACTCTCAAATTTCAAATTATATAATCATTAGATACCTAATAAAAATTGAGTGCAATTAATTACATATCTTCGTATAAATTTGTTAGCTGTTGTTTGCTGCTATATTCGTGTCTCTAATTTTAGATATAAAGAATTGTTTTACCAATTAATCATTATATTTTTGCTTTCTAGTTTTGAACGCAGGCATAGTTCCTTCTAGTATATTAACAATTTCTTTGTTAATAATCGGATCTTCAATACCACCAGAAACATAAGAAAATTTATTTCCATTGTTTTTATCAATATTTACCCTAATAACTTGTTCAGCATCAGCAACCACAGCAAGATTAGGGTTATGCGTAACTATAATAATTTGTCGTCTTTTTTTTGCTTCTTTAATATAAGGTACTAGCACTGTTGCAACACTATTATTATCAAGATTATCTTCAGGTTGATCTATTATTAAGGGAATTGTGCTTTTATCAAGAACTAGATAAAAAACTAAAAGCAGTGCTCCTTTCTCTCCTGGTGATAATAACTCAATATTTGTTTTATTTTTTCTCAATTCATAAATTGGCTTCAAATAGTCTAGTGAAAATAGAAAACTATAAAAATCATTTCTTTTGTGAACTTGATCCCCAATAAAATGATTTTCGCCCTTAAATTTATCACGTTGATCTATCTCGAAGAACTCGATAATATTAATAAAGAATTCACTAACATTTTTCTCTTCATCCCATTCCAGGTCTTTTGTGATTTTTTCTTTAAGAATGAATTTACCTTCTTCCTTGCCGTAGAATGACCCGCTTCTTCCTTTATCAATAAATTGGCTGAAATTATCTTCAAAGTCACTATCTATTACAAGAGAGCTTTGAATATTTAAATTTTGTTCTTTACACTCAACTAATTCAGAACTTAATTCCTCTTTTATATCATCATAAAACTCCTTTATTTCATGTTTCTTTTTATAAATTTCTATTGAAAATAAAATTCGCTTTTCTCTTTTAGCAATTAAATCTGGTATTAGAGAGTTATCTAAATATTTAATTTCATGTTTTAAATATTCGATTGAATCAAAAGTGTTAAGCGTACCGATTATTATTATTCTTTTTTCATTCCATATATTTAAATCACTCAAATATTTTTGGTGTTCTTGTTCCACATTACTCAAACTTTTCATAATTTTTTTAATCTCTTCTTCACAGTACTTTATTTGTGCCTCAAGGCTTATACTTTCGTATACAGAATTAGGCTGTACGTCTTCAGTACCAAGTATTTCTCGAATATTGGTATTCTTAGCTTCAAAAGAATTTATTGAGCTGGTAACTGAACTAATATTAATATCCACCTTGATGATTTTTTTCGGATCTAATAAATATTTCTCAGCTATTTCTTTTCTACCATCAATAAATTCCTTATACTCCTGTTCAAAGCTCATAATATCTCTTTTAAATTGTAGGAGTTCTTGGATTGATAGATTGTTTTCAGCTAACTCAGTATTATGTTCTAAGAGGTCTTCTTGACACTTTGCCAATTTAGATTTCCATTCAATCAAGTCAGTTTTCTGATCATATGTATCTTCTTTAATAGAATCTATAGCTTGAGCTTCATTAATTGGAGCAATTGGCTTATTTATTTCATGAACTCTGAGTTCCTCTTCTTTTGTTTTAAGCTTACTTTGTAGAGACTTCTTAAATTCAGGATTCCTTTTATCTTCAAGAGAGATTATTTCTGAATTTACTTTTTCTATCTTTGATTTTATTAAAATAATTTCCTTATCTATACTTGATTTTTGGAAATTGATGAGCTCTTTGAATGTTTTAGTTTTAAGTTTCCTTCCTTCTGGTATATACTGAAATACTACATTCTCAATCTCATTTCTAAATGATTCGGCTTCACCAATTTCATTGCATACTTTTTCGAAGTAATTTTGAGGTAAATACTGAACTTTCGGTTCATCTGTATTAACGATATCATAATTAAGTGGTCTTATATCTGTTTTCATACCACTTTCAAATTCTAAATACGCGTTAAATCTGTCCGCATAACCTTTTTTTCTAAATTTATCTTTATGTAGAAATAAAAAATTGTCTTTATGCTTTGCATCAGAGCACAAGCTAATAATATCAGAAACAGCACTCTTTCCACTTCCTTTATTACCAATAATCGCTACAAGTTCTTTATTAAGTTGAATATTGAGTTCCTTAAACCAGACTTGTGAAGTATTATCTTGATTGTCAACAGTATCAATGGTAATGCTACTAATATACCTTGTTTTGTCTTGATAAACTCTTGTTAAAACATCTGGTTCATCACCAACATAGAACCTATCGTTGGGTTCATTTATTGCTTGTTTAAGACCTTCAAAAGTAGGGTTTGCCTTAATCCAAAGTTTTTGTTTAAAGGAGTAATTATTAATGTCATGATTGTCTGAACAGATAACCATAGGAATCACCTTCTTAATCGATGAGAAAACGAATTTTCTATAATCTTCCAAGTCTTTTTCTTTACCCATCTCAAAAATATCTATAATATCAGCTATATCCTTTTTTTGGGCCTCTCCATGGGGTAATGAATCAGTAATGTTTTCTATTGAGTTTGACTTTTTCCCAGCATGGATTGTAACGATTCCACCAAGTTCCTTAATCAATGAAATTGTATCTTTAAGATCACAATATACTTCATTATGCTTTTTGCCATTTCCCTTTATATCACATATTTTAGTTCTATTAGATATTTGTCCCCAGATATAGTCATAATCACAATTTTCTGAAAATATTCCTATAAAATGTATCGGTTCTCTCCCTCTTGCATCTGATAAAAATTCTATTCCAGGCAACACAGTAATATTTTCAACACTCGCTAATACCTTCAACTCAGATATTCTTTTTATATCCATCTCATGATGATCTGTAATTGCAATAACCGATATGCTATTGTCTTTCCAAACCTTTACCAGCTGTTCATTCGTAATAGAATTACTTACATCATAAGAAGATGGTGTGTGAAAGTGTAAATCCCATCTTCTCCATTCAGAACCACGTGGATATTTATCCATAATATACCTCCTCTAACTTTATAAAAACAACTTGTCTAGTTATATGAATAACAGAAAGAAAACTTGTCACGATTTGTCCTTCCCATCCTTACTTTTGTTTAATCAAACCTAT
>DHIM01000056.1:549-1596 GCA_002403785.1 Clostridium sp. UBA4746 | reverse complement strand
ATAGGTTTGATTAAACAAAAGTATTATACGATCTGATTTATTTATAGTAAAATATCTGATTAAATACATTATATATCTTTAATGATTTACTTCTCATCCTTAAATATAGTGCTTTTGCAATTATGTAGTACAAGCCTCGCGCTTTAACATTTTTATTATATTAATTCACCATAAAACAATTTTTCTCCTGCAACATTTGTAAAAATAGGTAAAATAAAGCTCAAGAATATACCCCAGAGCTTATGATTCAAGTTTCCAGTGATGACATTTATACTACTCGTCATACTTTTTAACTTTACTATGAATGATACGTTTTTTAATTAGTCTTATAACCTTATGATACCGTATGGAATGTTGATATATGGTGCTATGAATTGTGAATCATTGGGTACACCTTTCCTTCCTAATTCACTAAATTTTATTCCCCTATGTCTAACATAGCCTAAATTTATCATATATCAAGCATTTGTTTAATATTGTAAAATGTATAGCAATTATTAAGTGGTAGGTTATGAGTAAATATGATATTCCGTTATTTAATACAGAAGATTTATTGAAAGAAGTTAATTTACTAGACGTGTTTCATGTTGAAGCAAGGGTAAATGTAATAAAAAAATGGAGCAATAATGATTATATTAAAAGCCAAAGTGAAATACAGTTAGGGGGAGAATTTTTTAAGGACATATTTGTTGATGTTTTAGACTATAGTACAGTGACATCCGGTGAAAAAGATTGGAGTTTATGTATAGAACAAAAAACAGAAGTAGATGGAACTAAACCGGATGGCGTATTAGGATTATATTCAGCTAGCAATCCAATAGGTAAAACGCACGCTGTTATTGAATTAAAGGGTCCGAATATTGATTTAGATGAAAAACAAAAGAGAAATGCTAAAGATTATGGAACACCAGTTGAACAGGCGTTCAGTTACGCTAGCAAATATGATGGATGCAAATGGGTATTGGTATCAAATTTTAAGGAGATTAGGATATATAAAGTCGGAAGAAGCCAGAATTATTATGAAAAATTCTTATTAGAAGACATTCA
>DHIM01000056.1:0-371 GCA_002403785.1 Clostridium sp. UBA4746 | reverse complement strand
GATTTTACTTATTACTATGCAGGAATAATTTAATAACAAAAGAAAATGAATCAAAGACTGAAATGTTGAGTAAACGAGCTTATAATATTGAAAAAAATATTACTAAGGAATTTTATAGTAAATATAAGTTGTTAAGGTTAAGTTTATTACATGTTATAAAAGATAATAATCCATATTTAGACATTGACCAATGTATCAGATCCTCACAAAAATTTTTAGATAGAATTGTTTTTATATGTTTTTGTCAAGGAATGAAACTTATAAAACAAGACGAACTAAAAAATGCTCTAATAAGAGGTAAATACTCATATAACGGTATATGGATTGAAATCAAGGGATTATTTAGAGCTTTAGATGAAGGTAAGAAGACG
>DHIM01000349.1 GCA_002403785.1 Clostridium sp. UBA4746 | reverse complement strand
ATTTTGTTATGATGATTGGTATTGGAAGTTGAGTAAATACCACTTTTAGCTATAATTCCATTACTTGAGCTAATTGTATTATTTGTAATTGTTATATATTGAGGATCAGCTACTCCAGACCAGTCAAGTAATATTCCATTACCCCTTTCGGGTTTATTAATATCATTTTGCCTATTTGTATTAGTAATATTATTAGATGATATGTTGCAGTTTGAAGTGCCTGCGATTATTGCAATACCATTACTTTGTGAAGACAATACCCTATTACTTGTGACAGTTGTTCCAATTGTAGCAAACAAAGATATTGCTCCCAAATTTCCGCAACCTTTTATTGATTCATCTACTGTATTATTCTTAACAACGTTATTATCTGACTGCCTCACTTCAATTTGATCTAATCTATTATTTTTACTTGTATTATTAGAAATAGAATTCAAACTGCTGAGCTTCTTGCTGCCGCCATAGATTGTAATGCCTCCCTGACCATTCCCTTCGCATCGATTATTGCTTGCTATAGAATTAGTCGTACCTCTACCAGTTGTTGAATTATAACCGAAGATTACTCCTTGTCCACCGCTGTTTTTTAAAATATTGTTTGTAACAGAAATTTTTGTTCCATTTATGCAGTAAATATGTCCACCTATTTGTGGACTACTATTGCCATCAAAAACTTTAGCATTTTCAAAATTATTATTATCTATTGTAATATTAGTACTATCTTTATCAATTAAAACCCCAAATTTGTGTAAATCGTAAAAATATGAATATTTAACTGAGCAATTGCTGCCTCCATAAAGATTAATTGCTGCATAACTAATATTATTTATGAATCCGCAACTTATTACACTAAGTCCTTTTTTATATAAAACGTTTATTGCTGTGGAGCAATTTTGAAACTCTATGCCTTGTAAGCTGTTATCATTTCCAGTCCAAAATAAGGTGTTATTGCCTATGCCTTTAATTTTTACATTATTATTATAGGCAATTAATTTTATACTGTCTTTTAATTTAACAGCGCTAGCAAATTTATAAATGCCTTTTGGTAGTTTTATTGTGCTGCCACTTGGCAAAGAGTCCACCATTTTTTGAAATTTGACTGAGGTATCCGATTTACCCGTTACATCCAAGTTATATTTCCCAGCATCTATTATAATAGAATTAGATGCTCTAGAAGATTTTACACTGTCGATATTATGTGCTGATAAGTCAGTAGCCTCCGTAGTAGTTACAAAGGGACTAACATTTGTTAAAGAAATTAATATAACTATTGCAGTTATCCCTTTTTTAATGTTATTTTTAAAAATATCAATTCACTCCTTTTAAGTCGGGATCTAATCAACAGACCTGCGTTTATAATTCACAAGTCGCTAGAGCATATAAGTGGACTCCATATTTAGAACCCGTTATTATGTTACTATCTATTTTGTTATGGTATTTGTGTCTAGTGTGACCGCGCCATTTCGTGCCAACAACTGTCCTCGAACCTTCGCACCTGTATTTGCTGTTATTGATGTAAGTGCTACAATGTTTCCAACTATATAAGAATTTGTTCCTAATGTTGCTGAGCTTCCAACCTTCCAAAAGGTTTGGCCTAACTGAGCATTGTTAATGGGAGTAACACTACTACCTGCTGCTGTGACAAGCGTGGAAGCAGTCTTAAATATGAAAACGGCATTTGGGTCGCCCTGTGCGTCAAGCGTGAGATTGCCCGTTATTTCAAAAGTGCCTGAGGCTGAATCGTAAGTGCCAGGGGTCAATGTATTCCCACCAAGCTCAGTGGGAATGCGAGTGACATTCTTTCTTTCATCGGCGTCGTTATATGCAGTTATAAGGTCGTTCTTGGCTTTAAGTGCTGTTGCATTTGCTAATTGCATATCACCATTTACTGATGCACTCTCCTTCCCTGTGAACGCAGTACCTGGAAACAAACCAACACTTCCATTAATTGAGGTCGTTCCCGTGTTAGTGATTGTCGTTCCAGCCAAAACTGCAAAATTATAGCTTGTTCCGACTTTCACACGCGGCTCTGTTGCTGCAATTGGTTTTGGTACTAAATTGGTCGCATCAATTCCATTTGTAATTGTATTTGTGTCTAGCGTCACCGCGCCATTTCGTGCCAACAACTGTCCTTGAACCTTCGCACCGGTATTCGCTGTTATTGATGTAAGTGCTACAATGTTTCCAACTATATAAGAGTTTGTTCCTAATGTTGCTGAGCTTCCAACCTTCCAAAAGGTTTGGCCTAACTGAGCATTGTTAATGGGAGTAACACTACTACCTGATGCTGTAACCAGCGTGGAAGCAGTCTTAAATATGAAAACGGCATTTGGGTCGCCCTGTGCATCGAGAATGAGATTGCCCGTTATTTCGAAGGTGCCTGAGGCTGAATCGTAAGTGCCAGGAGTCAATGTAGTCCCACCAAGCTCAGTTGGAATGCGAGTGACATTCTTTCTTTCATCGGCGTCGTTATATGCAGTTATAAGGTCGTTCTTGGCTTTAAGTGCTGCTGCATTCGCTAATTGGATATCACCATTTACTGAAGCACTCTCCTTCCCTGTGAACGCAGTACCTGGAAACAGACCTACACTTCCATTAATTGAGGTCATTCCCGTGTTAGTGATTGTCGTTCCAGCCAAAACTGCAAAATTATAGCTTGTTCCGACTTTTATTCGCGGTTGAGCTTCTACACTTGTTATTGGTACTGCCACCATAGCTGCCAATAATGGTGTTAGTAATAAATATTTAAATCGCATCTCAGTAAGTATCTTCGTAAATTTAAGTATTTTCATAAATTTATTCAATCCTCCCTATTTAATTTTATTTTATTTTTTAAATATATTATGGTAGAATTACATTAAATCGTAAAATAAATCTTGATTAAAATTATCCCATGTAAATATTTGTATAATTATATAACGTTAGTTTAGAGTGGAAACATTCTTTAGATATGTGTTATAAGTGATTCTGCTTTTGTGTTCTTGTATGAGAATTTTAGTTGGAAATTCAAATATATGTATAAGATTATTGCTTATTATTTATACCCTTATTTTACATCATTAAAAAAAACTGCGCAACATAATATTGTTAAAATTGTTGCATGTATGTAAATATATATTTACATTGATTGGAGTCAAAAATGGAGTTTTTAACTAATGCATAAATACTTGAAACTACAAAAAAATATCTATAAATGACCCAAGAAAACTTAGTTGATGAAAATCTTACTAGAGGACTTATTAGTATGATTGGAACAATATCAGAGTTTGAAAGTGCTAACTTATTAGAAAGGCAAAAATTAAGAATAACAATAGGAAGAGTTTTAGATGTTATAAAGATACTATCTATTAATAAAGTGCATACTTGCATAAATATATACAAGCATTATACTATAATTGATAACTAAATAGAAAGTACTAAATATATCGAATTACGCTCTGATCATCTTATATTTGTTCGATTTTATATTTCTGAATTATGTTAACAAATATAAATAATGTTAACTTTTATTAAAAAACAATAAAAACCCTGGAGGTTATTAAACATGGAAAAATCAAAAGTATATTTTACCAATATGCACACGACAATGAAAGAAAACTTACAACAAAAATTGACCCGCCTAATCAAAACAGCTGGGATTGGTCAAATTGATTTTGATAAAAAATATGCGGCTATTAAAATTCATTTTGGAGAACCTGGCAATCTGGCCTACCTACGCCCCAACTATGCCAAAACTGTGGTGGATATCGTGAAGGAGTTGGGTGGAAAACCGTTCCTTACTGATTGCAATACTTTATATGTTGGTGGTAGAAAGAATGCACTTGATCATCTGGATTCTGCGTATGTTAATGGTTTTTCTCCATTTTCCACAGGTTGTCATATTATTATTGGCGACGGATTGAAAGGCACCGATGAGATTTTAATTCCTGTTAAAGGCGGTGAATATGTGAAAGAGGCGAAAATTGGCCATACCATCATGGATGCGGATATATTTATTTCTGTCACACATTTCAAGGGGCATGAAGCAACTGGTATTGGTGGTACGCTTAAAAATATAGGTATGGGTTGCGGATCTCGTGCAGGTAAGATGGAGATGCATAGCAGTGGAAAGCCATTTATTTCACATGAAAAATGTATAGGCTGTGGTCAATGTGCTAAAAACTGTGCTCACAGTGCAATTACTGTAACAGATAAGAAGTCTACCATTGATCACAGCAAGTGCGTCGGCTGCGGTCGCTGTATAGGCGTCTGCCCTGTAGATGCTGTTTTGCCTGCATCAGATGAATCGAATGATATCTTGAATAAAAAAATTGTGGAATATTCATGTGCAGTGCTAGATGGTCGTCCAAACTTCCACGTGAGTCTAGTTATTGATGTTTCCCCATTCTGTGACTGTCATGCTGAAAACGATGTGCCGATTGTGCCAGATGTAGGTATGTTTGCTTCCTTTGACCCTGTTGCACTTGAAGTTGCTTGTGCGGATGCGGTAAATCGCCAACCTGTTACAGCAGGCAGTCTTCTCGATAAAAATGGTAATAAGAATCATGACCATTTCACTGATGTCAGCCCTGAAACTGATTGGAAGGTTGCAATTAACCATGCTGTAAAGTTAAATCTTGGAATTAATGGATATGAATTAATTACTATTTAAAGAATATGCAACAATTTCAAATATTAGAATAGAATCCTGCTAACAAAAAAGTTAACAGGATTCTATTCTAATATTTATTATTTAATTTTTAAATATTTTATAATTCACATGTAAATTATTTTGTTATGATTGTTCCTGCTACTTCATTTATTGCATCCTTAGCTTTTTCAAGGGATGTTATAATTGCTCTTCTACCCTCTTTTGCCTCTACGAAACTAAGTGCCGCTTTTATTTTTGGAAGCATGGAACCAGGAGCAAACTGACCTTCTTCAATATAGATTTTAGCCTCTTCTACAGTTATTCTTGAAAGATTCTTCTGGTTTGGCTTGCCAAAGTTAATAGCAACCTGTTCAACTGCTGTAAGTACAACAAAAGCATCAGCATTTAGTAGTTCCGCTATTTTGCAAGAAGCAAAATCTTTATCAATTACAGCTGGCACGCCTACAAGGTTTCCATTTCCTTTATCAATTACAGGTATACCCCCTCCACCAACAGTTATAACAATATGTCCAGCCTCAACTAGTGTTTTAATGATAGGCTCTTCAACTATATCCATTGGAAGTGGCGATGCCACAACGCGTCTCCACCCTCTATTAGAATCTTCCTTCATTATATATCCTTTTTCATTCATTAGTTTCTTAGCCTGTTCTTTTGTAAAGAAAGAACCAACTGGTTTAGTTGGGTTTTTAAATCCTGGATCATTCTCGTCAACTATTACTTGTGTAACTATTGTTGCAACTTCCTTATTTATCCCTCTTTTTCTCATCTCTGCTCTAATACTTTGTTGTAGATGATATCCTATATACCCTTGGCTCATAGCCCCACACTCAGGGAAAGGCATTACTGGACTATTTTCATTTATAGACGCTGCTGCTTCATAAGTAGCTACAAGTTGACCAACTTGAGGTCCATTACCATGAGCAACAATCACCTCATGGCCTTCTTCAATTAAATCTACTATAGTCTCTGAAGTCTGTCTTGCGGTTACTAACTGTGCTTCTGCTGTTGTATCCTTTGGGTTTGCTTGAAGGGCATTCCCCCCAAGTGCAATTACTATCCTTTCCATATTAATATCTCCTTTATTTAATATTAAATTATTTATCAAACTTTCTTAAATAAGCAGATAATTCTTTTAATCCATTTTTCAATATCTCTGTATGTGTGCAATATCCTAATCTAGCATGTAAAGGAACGTCAAAACGATTGCCTGGAACCAAAAGGACTCCTTTTTCTTTTAAAATATCTATACAGAATTGTTCAACATCAACAGGTATATCTAATTTGATAAATGATGTAGAAACATATTTTGGTAATACTAATGAAACACGAGGTTCATTTTCAACCCATTCTTTAACGATTTCTAAGTTCGTATGAATAATATTTTTATTTCTTTCAAGTACTAATTCTTTATTTTTTAATACATGAGCAGCTAAATAATCATCAAAAACACCTGAACAAATCATAGTATAATCACGATATTTTCTAAATGAATCTGCTAATTCTTTATTGCTAGCAATCCAACCAACACGTATTCCTGGAACCGAATATGTTTTTGATAGACTGTTTGTTGAGATCCCTTTATCATATAGGTCTACTATGGAAGAGACAGAAATAGAATCCTCTAAAGGTTTATATACTTCATCAACTAAAATGTAAGTCCCTACATTACTCGCAATTTTAACTATTTCTTTTAGAAAGTCGTCATCAAATATAGTTCCAGTAGGATTGTTTGCGTTATTCAAACAAATTAATTTTGTATTTGGACGTATTAATTTCTTTAGTTCATCTAACTTAGGTAACCATTCATTATATTCATAACTCTCCCAAAACTCTACTTCAGCACCAAAAGACTTTGGAATCTCATATAATTGCTGATAGCTAGGATGCATTGCAATTACATGATCACCGGCTTCTATTAATGAATATAATGCTAATAGATTTGCGCCGGTTGCTCCATTAGTTTGTAGAATATTTTCAGGTGGAACATTTTTATATAATTTGCTAACTTCCTTTTTAAACTCTGGAGAACCTTCTATCCATCCATAATTCATTTTTGTTTTTAATATTCCATCAAAAAATTCCTGTGGAGTTGTACCATCTATAGATATTATTTCTTCTAATGAAAATGAGGCAATTGAGCTCCCTGCTATATCGTAAATAGCATTGTTTTCCCAAACATTTAACGATTCTTCAACGCCGAAATTTGCAATTTTCATATTAAAGACCTCTTTTCAGCAATTTAAATAGTGATTTTTCCTGAAGCTAATTGGTAAATAACATATATTGATCCAATAACAATTAAAGCAGTCAATATCAATTGGTTTCTTGTCAATAATTTCTTTTCACCATTTTCTTTTCTAGCCATGGCAAAAAACACAATTCCAGGAATATAAGCTAAAAGGCAAAGTAGAGTATAGTTTAGTCCTGAAGCTACGATTGCATAAATTTCAAAAATCACTGTAATTGAACCTATGATTATTTGTTTTATTTCGCTTTTTTCATGTCTATTTTGATAAGATATTTTAAATTGGTACATTCCAACAAATAAGTAACATACTAATATTGCAGCAGTACAAAGAGAATATGCAAACTGGTATGCTTTATCTGTAAATAAGAAAGTAAAAATAAATAGTTGAGTTAGGGCCGCTGTGATGATTAAAGAAAAAGTAGGCGCACCAGCTTTATTTACTTTACCAAATATTTTTGGCAATAATTTTGAACGAGCCATTAAAAGAGTTGTTTCAGATGGTAGCATCGTCCAAGATAGCCATGCACCTGAAATTGAGATTATTAAACCTATGTTTATGAATGCAGCTCCCCAGGGTCCAACAATGTCTTTTAAAATATACGCCATTGAAGGAGTGGCTAATTTTGATAATTGATCTTTACTCATAACTCCATAAGGAATCATGGAGGCTAAAACATAAATAATTAATAATCCTACTAATCCAAAAATAGTTGCTCTTCCGGCTTCAGATTTTTTATTAGCACGGGAGGATAACATAGAAGCTCCTTCTATACCAACAAAAACCCACATCATTACCATCATACAACTTTTAACTTGTGGGTATATGTCTGATATATTAAAATTAGTAGAAATGTTCCCCCAGAAATGATTGGTGAATAAATCTACCTTAAAAGCTACAATACCTATGACTATGAATAAAAAGATTGGTATTAATTTAAATATGGTAACTACTGTATTTATAACAGCAGCTTCTTCAACTCCTCTATTAACTATGAAAGTAAGTATCCACATAAAAATACTAGCACCAATAATTGAAGGTATATTTTGATCGTTTCCAAAAACAGGAAAGAAGTAAGAAAGTGTACTCATAAGCATTGTAGCAAATGCTACATTACCAAGCCATGCGGATAACCAATACCCCCATCCGCTAATAAAACCTCCAAATTTTCCAAAACCATCTTCTGCATAGCTGAATATACCATTTAATTCAGGTTTTTTCAATAATAAATTATTAAAAGATAAAGATAACATTAAAATGCCAATACCAACAATTATCCATGCAATAATTGCAGGTCCTGCAGCTGCACCTGAAGCTAAATCACCAGAAATATTAAATATACCAGCACCTATTGAGGAAGTAATAACTAGCGCTGTTAGTGGAAGTAAACCTAACTTTTTATCCTTTTCCATTTTATAATCTCCTTTTGCCGTACTAGCTATATTGAGATTTGGCGAGAGCCATAATAATAATACTAATACCCCCACCAGTTAATTTTATAATTATAAACTACTTTAGTCTAGTCACCAAGTGTAGCCACCATAACTGCTTTGATTGTATGCATTCTGTTTTCTGCTTCATCAAATACAATAGAATGTTCACTTTCAAATACTTCATCCGTAACTTCTAGACCCTTAAGACCATATTTCTCAAATATTTCTTTTCCTACGGCTGTTTTTAGATCATGAAAAGCTGGTAAACAGTGCATGAATTTAACATCTTTATTTCCTGTTAATTTAAGCATCTCTGTATTTATCTGATATGGTTTTAAAGTGTTTATTCTTTCTTCCCAAACTTCATCTGGCTCTCCCATCGATACCCATACATCAGTATATAGAATATCTGCATCTTTTACTCCCGCTGCTACATTGTCTGTTATTGTAATTTTTGCTCCTGTTTCTTTTGCAACTTCATTACATTTTTGTACTAATGTATCTTCTGGGAAAAGATGTTTTGGAGATACAATTCTAAAGTCCATACCCATCTTTGCTGCACCAATCATCAATGCATTGGCCATATTATTGCGTCCATCGCCAGCATATACAAATACGATGTTACTTAATGGCTTTTCAAAGTGTTCTTTTATAGTTAAAAAGTCTGCAAGAATTTGTGTTGGATGATCCTGCGTAGTTAAGCCATTCCATACTGGTACTCCTGCAAATTTAGCTAGTTCTTCAACTACTTCTTGACCATATCCTCTATATTCTATCCCATCATACATCCTTCCAAGAACTCTTGCTGTATCTGCTACAGACTCTTTTTTACCAATTTGAGTTCCTGTAGGTCCAAGGTAAGTTACATGTGCTCCTTGATCTAGAGCACCTACTTCAAAAGCACACCTTGTTCTTGTAGAATTTTTTTCAAATATTAGAGCAATGTTTTTACCTTTTAATTTCTGTTGCTCTGTACCTGCATACTTAGCTCTTTTTAGGTCGCCAGCTAAATCTAAAAAGTAGTTTATTTCCTTTGGAGTAAAGTCCATCAAAGTTAAAAAGTTTCTGTTTCTTAAGTTAAACATAATAAATTCCCCCTAATATTGTTTTATATTGTTTCATGTTATTTTTATAAGTTATCTCTATTTAGTGGCATACTCATGCATCTAGGGCCGCCTCTTCCTCTTGATAATTCAGCACTTGGCATTGTTAGAACTGTTACACCACGTTTTGATAATATTTCATTTGTTATATAATTTCGTTCATAAGTTATAACCTTTCCTGGTGCAATAGCTAAAGTGTTTGATCCATCATTCCATTGTTCTCTTGCCGCTACAATAGAGTCACCACCACCACATCTTATTAATTCAACTGAAGGCAATTCTAATGCGGATTTTAATATATTTTGCAATACATCTTTCTCTTGTTTAATGCTTAATTCACCATCAACATCTTTTGTAATTTCAAAAACATTAAGTGGTCCTTCTATCCCTGGGTGAATTGTAAATTTATCATAATCAACCATTGTAAATACAGTATCAAGATGCATAAATGCTCTACATGCTGGAATCTCAAATACTAATACTTTCTCAAAGGAAGTATGTTTGTTAAATAAATTTCTTGCTACCACCTCTATAGCTTCCGGTGAAGTCCTTTGACTACATCCTATAGCAAGTGTTGTTGCAGATAATATAAGTTCGTCCCCACCTTCTATATTGTTTGGAAGGTTTCTATTATACCAAAGTGGCACCTCCTGCTCTTTAAAAGAATTATGATATTTATGAATATATTCTAGGAACATTGTCTCTCGTCTTCTTGCCTCAGTTTGCATAGTATTTATAGTAATACCATTTCCAATTGAAGCACCTGGATCACGAGTAAAGTAAAGATTAGGCATAGGATCTAAGTAGAATGGATACTGATTTTCTATTAATCCTCTTAGAGAATGCATTTCCTTAACATCTATTTCATTTTTTCTAACTCCAGCCATAAGTATATCTATCATTTCTTTTGTAGGCTTTGACATTAAGTAGGTATATAAAGATTTATATATTTCTATATTACTAATGTGACTTTCCTTCAAAAATTGTTGTAAAAATATTTTTTTTATTTCATTATCTTTCAAAGCATCTGTAGCGAGTTCCTCTAAATAAAGGACCTCCACATCATTTTCTCTTAATATTTTTGCAAATATATCATGCTCTTTTCTTGCCACTTCTAGATAAGGTATATCATCAAAAAGTAATTTTTCAAGAAGATTAGGCACTAAATTTTCTATTTCTCTACCAGGCCTGTGTAGGATTACTTTATTAAGTTTTCCTATTTCGGAAGTTACATTTATAAACGATTTCATTTAATTTGGTCCTCCTATTCATTTTTGTTGACGCCCTCATTATAATGTGTACAATTAAATAATGAAAACCGTATATATCGTCTTAAAAGCTTATAACAGTTCATTGTTAGTTATACCGTTAGTTTATCATTACTTAAATCACTTAATATATGTATTTCTCTGTAATACTATATGATACTTCACTTGAAAATTCTAAATACTACGTTATTCGTATATATATACATAATATTCTAATTTGTTATGTATAACAACAAAGATAAGGCATAAATA
>DHIM01000152.1 GCA_002403785.1 Clostridium sp. UBA4746 | reverse complement strand
ATGATTTTAGCTGCATCTATTGGTGATCCTCCACCAATTGACATAATTGTATCTGGTTTATATTGGTTTAATACTGCAACACCTGCTCTTGCAGTAGCTAGAGTTGGATCTGGCAATACCTCTGAGAATATTTTAAAATCTATTCCGAGTTCAGTAAATACTCTTGTAGCTTTAGCAACAACACCAAGATCGACAAGAATCTGATCAGTTACTATAAGTACTTTTTTCTTACCCAATACATTTAATTCTCTTATTGCAAGTTCAAGACAACCATATTTGAAATAAATCCTTTGTGGAACTTTAAACCAGAGCATATTTTCTCTCCTCTCAGCTACGTTTTTAATATTTAATAGTTGTTTTATTCCAACGTTTTCCGAAGTAGAATTTCCACCCCATGATCCACAACCAAGTGTTAATGAAGGGGTAGTCTTAAAGTTGAATAAATCTCCTATTCCGCCGTGAGAAGTTGGCATATTGATCAATATTCTTCCGGTTCTCATAATTGAACTCCACTTAGCTATTCTTTCTTTAGATTTAATAGCGTTAGTCCATAATGCTGAACTGTGACCATAGCCTCCAAGAACAACTAGTCTTTCTGCCTTAGCTACTGCTTCATCAAAAGTTTTAACCTTATACATGCCAAGAACTGTAGATAATTTTTCGTGTGAGAATTCTTCTTCAAGTTCTACACTTTCAATTTCTCCTATAAGAACTTTTGTTTCTTCTGGAACTTTAAATCCACCAAGGTTTGCAATATATGAAGCTGATCTACCAACCTGTTTCGGATTCAATCTACCGTTAACTAATATTACTTTTCTTATTTTCTCTGTTTCATCTGGTTTAAGGAAATAAGCTCCTCTTTTAATAAATTCAGCTTTAACCTCTTCGTAGATACTTTCCATAACGATTATAGTCTGCTCAGATGCACATATTGTACCATAATCAAAATTCTTAGAAAGTAATATTGAACTTACAGCAGTTTTAATAGCAGCTGTATCATCAATAATTACTGGTGAATTACCTGAACCAACTCCGACAGCTGGTTTGCCTGATGAATAAGCTGCATGAACCATTCCTGGGCCACCTGTTGCAAGTATTAAATCTGCTTCTTTCATAACAAGACCTGAAAGTTCTATCGTAGGCTCGTCCACCCATGCTATTATATCTTTTGGTGCACCTGCTGCTACTGCTGCGTCTCTTACTACTTTGATTGCTGCAATAGTACATTTTTTAGCTCCTGGATGTGGCGAAAAAATTATACCATTTCTAGTTTTTAATGCTATAAGAGCTTTAAATATTCCTGTAGAAGTTGGATTTGTAGTTGGCACAACTGCTGCTAAAACTCCAATTGGTTCATACATTTTAGATATACCGCCAGCTTGATCATGTTCAAAAACTCCAACGGTTTGAGAATTTTTATAAGCATTGTAAATATATTCTGAAGCGTAATGGTTTTTTATTACCTTGTCCTCTACAAGTCCCATTCCCGTTTCTTCAACTGCTAGTTTTGCTAGCGGAATTCTTTGAGTATTTGCTGCAATAGAGGCTTCTTTAAATATATGATCTACCTGTTCTTGAGTGAAAGTAGAGAACTTTGTTTGAGCTGCTCTAACCTCCGCCATTCTAATTTTTAATTCTTCAGCGTTTGTAACGAATTCTGTAGTTGTCTTTTTTGATTCTTCAACATTTGCTACTTTCATATATTCGCACCTCTTTCATAAAATTTTGAGTGTTTAAAATAACCTACAATGATGATTTTACCCATTATACTAGGGTTTATACTAATTTTCTTTTTAACAATCTTCAAAATTCATAAACAGTAACCATGGTTGTTTACTTCAAAAATGGTACTGTTTTGACTTTTCCTTCTTTTATATACTATTTTATATTATTTCTCTATTGGTACTGCATAAAATAAGCATACTAAACTTCCTATAACAATTAATAAACCTAAAATTGCGGGTAACCCCATAATTTTCACCCCTTTTCTTTTAATCTCTTATATATATCATTACCATATTATTAATTAGAATACAGTTTTTGTAAATATCGTTCTAATTAATAATAAAATGAAAGAAGAATGCTCGCAAGCTACGACAATCCTGTAAATTTTACAAGAAATATAAATATAGATGGAATAATCACTATGATCTAGCCACATGATAACAGGCTCAAACGCCGGTATATAAATTTGCATATTCTGTAGCACATTTGTATCAATCTACATACCATAAAGGACAAGCCAGCTGAACAATCACATAAGGTAAAATAACTATAACTACAGGAGGACTTTATGGATAATGAATTATTACAAACCCTAAATCAGCTAATTTTCGAAAAATTAAAAACTATTGAGGATGATATTAAAGATATAAAAAATAATCAGGCAATAATTGAAAATAAGTTAGATTCATTGCTAGAGCAAACCTCAGACTTAACAGGGGTTAGAATAGAAACACATAGCCAATTAGAAGATATTAAAAATGATTTACTCAACGTTGAAACCATAACAGATGTTAACTGGGAAGACATAAGAAAATTTAAAACAGTTAAATAATATTGACAAACCATATGGATTTCCAGATGGTTTGTTCATTTGATTCAAAATGGCTTATGTTATATTGAATATTTTTAGGAAATATTTGTTATAATAAATAGAAGTATAGATTATTTATAAATGAGTAAAATTAATACATATAGGCCGAAATTTCTGGATATAATATTTAAGACATATTTGTATCCATAAGAACTATATATATATATATCCCAAAGATGAGAATCTCATATATATATTACTTATATTATCATATTATAAATTTTAATAGAAAGAAGGGTTTAGATGACAATCGAAGCAAAAATACAATTAACTTCATCAGAATTAGGTACATTATGGATGACTTATCAATCAGCGTGCGCAACGTTAGTAAAGTGTGAGTTTATGAAAGATAAAACTATTGATAAAGAGGCTCAAAACATAATAATCGCCTATATTACTGAAGGACAAAGTGTAAAAGATAAAATCGTAAATATATTTAATAATGAAAAAGCGGTTATTCCAATAGGATTTGATGAACGCGATATTGTAAGAGAAGCACCTCCATTATTTGATGACATTTTTAATATAATGATTCTTCGCCAAATGATGAAATTAAATTATGGTCATTCTGCTATATTTTCAGCTATGTCATATATGAAAGAAGTTCATGATATATTAAAGCTTAACTACGATATTGCTGATAAATATTATGTTATGTCAACAAACTATCTATTAGGAAAAGGAGTGCTTACAAAGCCACCATATGTAGCTATGCCAAAACAAGTAGAAATTATTGAAGATAAAAATTACATGAGTGGGAATAATCTTTTTTCTGATAAACGCTCATTAAATACAATTGAGGTTGGTTTTCTGAATGAAGCTATTGAAGATAACATTTTTGGTATGCAGTTGATGATAGGATTTGCACAAGTTGCAACAGATAAAGAAGTTAAAAAATACTTCTTAGAAGGTAAAGAATTAGCAAAAAAGATTATTTCTAATTTAAGTGATTTGTTATTACAAAGCGATATTCAGCCCCCAAGTACATGGGCAGGTAAAGCTACAGAATCAACTAAGACACCCTTTTCAGATAAATTAATGATGCATACAACCAGTTTAATATCCAGCTCAGCAATAGGTTACAATGCTTTAGGTACATCTTTTAGTATGAGAAGTGATTTACATATTAAACTATCACTTATTGCAAAGGATACATTTGGGTATGCAAAAAAAGGTGGAAAACTAATGATTGAACATAAATGGATGGAAGAACCACCTCAAATGGAAGACAGAAATCAGCTTATAAAATAAAGAAATATTTGCTTCGCAATAACAAATATCCTTTATTGATTCTAAGAAAGTAGCAACGAAGTGATTTTGATTTGATACTATAAATTGCATATAGCCCCTGCTACCATCTGTTGGTGCATAGATTTTATAAGTACTTCTAATATTTGCTTTTTTTATTGCATCCACTATATAATTTTCTATTGTTTTTTCGTTTTCTCCAATAACAATGTGCCAAAACAGTTTAACTTTAGCATAAACTGGAATTCTGCAAGCACCACCATCGCTTACTACATCAATAACACAAGCAACACCTTTTCCTAAAAATGATTCTTCAACATAATCGATCTTTTCTAATTCACACATAAATTTTCCGGCATCAACTGCTACATTGATACCCAATGTCGGTGAAGCTGCATGGGCAGCTTTACCGGAAAATGTTGATTATCGAAACCATCGCTTGGCTCAGCAATGATTGAGAAATCTACCTCTTTAAGTAATCCCTCTTCGATTAAGGCATTTATTCCAAGACCATAAGGTCCTTCTTCATCAGAAACAAAAGTTACAATGATCTTTCCGTGAAATCTTTTGTGGAGTTCATGAAACTTTCTGATAGCAAGCATAGAAGCACAACAACCTGATTTTATGTCAAGAACACCAAGCCCGTAAATTTTATCACCTTCTACCAATCCTTCATAAGTATCTTTAGACCACCCCTTACAAAGATTAACGGTATCCATGTGCCCATTTATACAGACGATCGGCCCATCACTTTCACCAGTAATTTCACATATAACATTTTTGCCCTTAAATAAGTAATTTTCGATTCGTGGTATTCATGACATTCTATAGATATTCAGTAATATATTCACATTTTACTTTACTTTCAAAGTTTACAAGTGTTACTATTAATATATTTCAAAAAAATGGAGGTTAGTTATAATGAAAATTGCTATTGCAAGTGACCATGCTGGATTTTCTTTAAAAAAAGAGATAAAGGTATTTTTAGAATCAGAGGGATATGAGGTTCAAGATTATGGAACGCATAGTGAAGAATCTTGTGATTTATCAGATTTTATTTATCCTGCAGCATTAGCTGTTGCAAAAGGAAAAGCTGATAGAGGAATTTTTATTGACGGAGTTGGGTATGGAAGTGCTTTAATCGCTAACAAGATATATGGTTTATATGCCGCTGTTTGTCAGGATCCTTTCTGTGCAAAATTAGCACGTTCACATTCTGATACGAATGTTCTTTGTATAGGCGGAAAAATAATCGGTTCAGGCATAGCACTTGAAATTGTGAAGGTGTGGTTAACTACAGATTTTCTTGTTGATACTAAAAAATATAAGCTACGTGTGGACAAAATAAACGAGATCTCTGAAAAGCATTTGAAAAAGCTCTCGGAAATCTAGCACAACCTGTCGGTTGTACCCATACATATTTGTAATAAACAGAAAGTATTGAAACCATACTCTATTTTCAAAACCTATCTTTAGTATGTTCCTGGAGATATTTAATATTTTCACTCTTAAAACAAATAGCTCTACGTAAAGATATATCTTTACGTAGAGCTAAAAAGGTTATAAAATATATTTGTAAAATTCTTAATGGTGTAATTCAGAATAAAGTTGACGAGGCCTCTAATTAGTCAGTCATAACATCTAGATGAAGTGTGATTGTAGCTCCTTTTTTAACCTCCGTGCCTTCTATGCTTTGTTCTGAAACTAAACCACTACCAATAAATTTAGCGTTTAGACCAAGGTTTTTTAAAACTTTACTAGCATTTTCTGAACTATCCCCTATAATGTTTGGAACCACGACAACATTACTCTCTTCCTTTACCGCACCAGTATGCAGAATTATTTCAGTCCCTTCTTTAACTGTATATCCAGGTTTCGGAGTCATATCAGTAATGGTTTCCCCCTCTGAAGTTAATTTTATCTTTAAACTGTTTTGTTTTAATATTTTTTCTGCATCCGCTTTTTTAAGACCTCTTACCTCAGGTACAATAATATCCTTTAACAAGCTTTTACCAACATCCTCACTAGAAGCATCTGATTTTAATGATAAATAATTGAAGATATCATTAAAAACTTGCTTACCAACTACTGTTGCAATCTGACCACCATAGTAATTAGATGGGTCTGGTTCATCAATATTAACTAGTATGGTTATTTGGGGATCAGCTGCAGGTGCCATTCCTGCAAATGAGGAAACATATTTTTGTTGTGCATAACCAGGTCCTGTTGTACTAATTTTTTGAGCGGTTCCTGTCTTTCCAGCAATATGATATCCTGCAATATATGCCTTCTTACCACCACCACTTTCGACAACCTGTTCAAGGTAACTCCGAAGTTGTTTTGTAGTTTTCTCATCTATAATACTTCGTACATTATATTTTGAATATGTTTGTAGAACCTTTTTACTATTTGAATCGCCATAATCAACTATCTCCTTCATGACATGAGGAGTAATAAGTTTTCCTCCGTTTGCAACAGCATTAAATCCTGTTAAATACTGCACGCAAGATAAAGTATTACTTTGACCAAATGATGTTGTTGCTACATCTTGAGCAGTCATTTCTTTAGTTTTTCTAATTATCCCGAGTGCTTCTCCATTTAAATCAATACCAGTTTTTTTGCCGAACCCAAACAGAGAAATATACTTGTTTAGTTTTTCTGGTCCTAGCCTTCTACCTAGCTCCATAAAGCCAACATTACAGGAATTTTTTAATATTTCCACAAAATTTTCAACTCCATGCCCGGTAGTTTTCCAACACTTAATTCTTCTACCTGAAACTACAGTACTTCCAGTGCAGTTAAATTTATCATCTTCCTTAACCACTCCTTCTTTCATAGCTGCTATAGCCGTAAATACTTTAAAAATAGACCCTGGCTCAAAAGTATCACTTACTGCCCTGTTTCTCCATACCTTTTGATTTTCGTCATAACTTTTACTTAAATCCCAAGGGTCATTAGGGTTATAGCCAGGTTTATTAGCCATACCCAATATTTCTCCATTTTTAGGATTCATTGCAATTATGGTCACTGCAGCTGCTTTATTATCAATCATAGCTTGCGAGGCTGCTTTTTCACAAAATAATTGAATCATCTCATCAATAGTTAGCACCACATCTTTGCCCTGTATGGGTTTTGTATAATCAGATATTGTATATGGAAGTTCTTCACTTTTTCTGTCGGTTTCTGAAATTTTTATTCCAGGTACGCCTGATAGAAATTTATTGTAATAGAGCTCAACCCCTGTTAATCCATTTCCATCGGAATTTGTGTGTCCTAAAACACTAGATAAGAAATCATTATTGGGATAAAATCTTTTCGTATCTCCAGTAATAACAATTCCACGAAGATTATGTTTTTTTGAAAAATCATTGATTTTATCAGCTGTACCCTTTTCTATTCTTCTCTTTAGTATAGCTGCTCCAATTGCTTTCCCCTTTGAATTAGTCTTAGTTAAAATAGGTAAAACTTCACTAGATTTCATTCCAAGTATTGTAGCGAGTTCTGGTGCAATGTCATTCATAGTTAACTTATTCTTTTTAATAGTTTCTCGTAATGAGTTAAGATCTAAATCTACTCTAAAGACATTTGCACTTATAGCTAATTCTTTTCCATCTCTATCTAATATTCGTCCTCGTTTTGGCGCAATACGAACGTCACTTGTCCACTGCAAAATTGCTTTTTCTTTATACTCTTTTCCTTTAGCTATCATTACATAGCTTAGCCTACTAACTAATAATATAAACAAAACAAAAAGTATGAAAAAGACAACCAACATTCTACGTTTAACTACTACCTTGTCTCTATAATCTCCTCTTGCCAAATTAATTCCCCCCTGCTGGCTATCTATTAATTTTGTTAAAAAATATTTATATATATCTTAACTTTATGATTAACTTCACAGTTAATTATATTATCACCTCTTGAATTATATACTCTCAAAATTGAATTATTAATAATTCTGAAACACATTGCGAATGTAACATAATGAATATAACAAGCACACTAAAGATTGTTATACTAAATATAATAAACTCTTTTCAAATAAAAAAAGTACCACATTATTCATATAATGCAATACTTAATCATTAATTTTCTTGTCGCAAGTTCTCCAGCTAACATAGTATGCATTTGCTTTAGCTGTTACTTCTGACTTTACTTTAGATTTCACATCTATTTTTGATACCTGGGTTACAAAACACTTAATTTCAAAATTAAGGAAACATTAAATGTATTTATGAACATTATTTTATTAAGTATACAAATGTTAGATTACCTATTACTTTGGAAACTGGTTGTGGTGAAGTCAATTTTTTTGGTGTAATGCCATTATAAAAAAACAATGCATTATTTGTTGGGTCAGTTCCACTAAGAGCAACACATGCAGCCTTCAAAGCATTTGATGTTGCAGGTCTATTAATATTACCATTTTTTACTGGGCTAAACTGATAATTACCATTTGTTTGTTGATTTATAACACCGTTGATTGTATTCGGAAATAAGCTGCTCTTAACTCTATTTACAACTACTGCTCCTACCGCAACCTGGGCATTATAACTTTCTCCTCCTGCTTCAGCAGTTATTAATCTTGATAGCAAGTTTAAATCGCTTTCTGTATATCTTACTGCGGTAGATTTCGCTTGAACCGCAATAGATTTAGTTTTTACAGTAGAACTTGTGGCAGTAAGTTTAAGAACTTGTCCTACAAAAATAGAGTCATTCCATTTATTATTAGCTTTCCTTAAATTATTTAATGATAGTCCACAATTTTTTGCTATTAAAGATAAACTATCCCCACTTTTTACGGTATAAGTTTTAGATGAATTGCTCTTCGTTTGTGTAGTTAGTTTCGATGTAGAACTAGTTGCTACTGTAAGTTTTAGAACTTGTCCAGGAAAAATGGAATCGTTCCATTTATTATTAGCTTTTCTCAAATCCTTTAATGATATTCCACACTTTTTGGCTATTGAAGATAAGTAATCCCCACTTTTAACGGTATATGTTTTAAGTGAATTTCCCTTCGTTTGTGCCGTTGGTTGAACAGTAGCACTAGTTGCTCCTGAAACTTTGAGAACTTGTCCAGGAAAAATAGAATCGTTCCATTTATTATTAGCTTTTCTCAAATCATTTAATGATTGTCCACATTTTTTTGCTATTGAAGATAAGCAATCCCCACTTTTCACTATATAAGTTTTAGTTGTTGCTGTAACTGCGAATACATTTTGTGATGTAATTGTTGAGACACCAATGGTTAATACTGATGCTAAAAAAATAGATTTGAGACTTTTAAATTTGGTCATTATTTCTCCTCCTTATACCTCTTAGGCTAGTTTACGGGTTGGATATAGGCACCCTAATTTGACATAAAGTTTCCCTCATAATTAAATCCCCGGCACTTTTTATGGAATATTATTCTATTATATCATAATAATGCAATAATAAAAAAACGCAATAAATCTTTTGCAGATATATATATAAATATTCTCCATTAAAGATAAACTTAGATAATTTTAAGAGTGCTAATGGCTTTCATAATGTTTTCTTCCTCTTAATAACTTATTGTCATAATTTTATTCAATTTAAAATTGGAAAACCGATGAGATTCATAGTGGTATATCAAAACAAAAGACATAATAATTGATATAACTTGCTTTTTATTATAAATTGTGATAACATTGGAGATGACTTAAATGAATAGTAAATAATGAAGCGCAGATATATTTCAACTAGTACTTAAAATATAGTATTTTGTTATCAAAATTTTATTGGTTAGTTATTACAAGTAGTTTAAGAAATAAACTTTCGGAGGTATACATTATATGAATGGTACAGTTAAATGGTTCAACGGTGAAAAAGGATTTGGTTTTATTACAGGAGAAGACGGCGTAGATGTTTTCGCACATTTCTCTCAAATTAATTCAGATGGTTACAAATCACTTGATGAAGGTCAAAAGGTTTCTTTTGACATAGTTAAAGGACCTAAAGGCCCTCAAGCAGAAAATATTACTGTTCTTTAGTAGTAATATTTTACCATTAAATAGTTTAACTATTTAATGGTTTTTTTGTTTTTTGTGTAAGTCTCATACTATTGTGTTAAAGCACCCGCATGGGATTTTTTTAACTTATACCTGATAAATGTCATAACGGAAACGTCTTTTGGAATAAGATCATTTAAAGCACTAAATTCGGTTATGCAATTTAGCAGGATTTCACAAAGTATTATTGAATACTTATATGTAAAGGATGTGATAATAATGTACACTGCTGGACAAAAACCAGGAAAAGGCGATTACAAATGTACTACTTGCGGGGAAATAGTTCATTTAGAATTAGATTCTAATACTTTACCTATATGCCCTAAATGTCGTAGAACTACTTTTGAAAAACTTTAGTCTCTACATAATTATTAATTTTTGAATTCTAACAACCAAAAACTTAGCAACAGAACTGTAAACGTTTCTGTTGCTAAGTTTTTATATTTAAAGATTCATTTTCGATCATTAACCATATAGAAAATATAATTTCAAATACTATCATGACTATCGAAACTACAACCGCATTAAACATAATTCCAGTAACAAGCGTTGTCACAGATATAAGGATAGACATTGTTGAATATGCCTTTGATTAATATAACCACCCGAAATGTAGTAAATGTGCCCCAAAGATAATTGCCAAAACCATTCCAAGTTAATCTCTTATCTATAGGCTTAATAATTTGTATTAGGCTTTAATAGCTATTTTACATGTATTTCCACTAATTATCTTATGCAAGTACCATTTATGTTGATATTCATGTGTATGATATAATAAAAAGAGTTAGTATATGTATTGGGAGATGATCAAATGATAAAAGAAACCTTTAACGATTATGGATTAAGCAATGAATTGTTAAAAGCAATTAGTCTGTTAAATTTCAATAAATTCACACAAGTTCAGAAGCAGGTTATACCGGCAGTGCTTGAGCAAAAGGATGTAGTAGTAAAATCCCAAACTGGAAGCGGGAAGACTGCAGCATATGCCATTCCTATTTGCCAATTAGTAGATTGGGAAGAAAATAAACCTCAAGCATTAGTGATTACACCAACAAGAGAACTTGCTATCCAAGTCAAAGAAGATATTTTTAATATAGGTAGGTTTAAAAGACTTAAAGTATCTTCACTTTATGGGAAGTCACCTTTCTATGATCAAAAAAAAGAACTTAAACAAAAAACGCATGTAGTAGTTGGTACCCCTGGTCGCATTATAGATCATATAGATAAAGGGACATTTGATACATCAAATATAAAATTTCTTGTAATAGATGAAGCTGATGAAATGCTTAATATGGGATTTGTAGAGCAAATAGAAACAATAATAAGAAGTTTACCAAAAGAACGTGTGACTATGTTATTGTCAGCCACAATGCCCAAAGACATAGAGACTTTATGTAGCAAATACATGATAGATCCTACATACATTGAAATAGAGGACCAAAATAAAGCATCCGATAATATATGTCAAGAACGATATAACGTAAATGAACTAGATAAAATAGAACTTTTAAGAGATATAACGATAGTAGAAAACCCTGATAGTTGTATAATATTCTGTAATACAAAACTAAAGGTAGATTCAGTTTATAGTGAGCTAGTTGACCTCGAGTATACTTGCAGAAAAATACATGGTGGAATGGAACAAAGTGATAGATTAAGGGTAATGAATGATTTTAAAAAAGGTTACTTTAGATATCTTGTAGCTACAGATGTTGCAGCTAGAGGAATCGATATAGATAACATTACACTTGTAGTTAATTATGATATACCAGATGAAAAAGAAAGCTATGTTCATAGGATAGGAAGAACTGGACGCATAGGCAAGATGGGTCATGCAATTACTTTTGTTTCGAAAAACGAATCAAGGTTTTTAAATGATATACAACAATATATTGGTAAAGATATTCTTTTGAAGGAAAGGCCTTCAATCGAAATCGTGAATAATACCAAAGAGGAATTTGATTTTAAAATGAATACAATGCCTGAAGTTAAAGAAACAAAAGGGGCAGAGCTCAGCAAAGAAATTATGAAATTACACATTAATGCTGGCAAGAAAACAAAGATGAGGGCGGTAGATATGGTAGGCACCCTTTGCAGTATTAAAGGCATGACTAAGGACGATATAGGAATTATAAATATAATCGATATATCTACCTTTGTAGAAATCTTAAATAATAAAGGTGAGTTGGTGTTCGAGGCATTACAAGACACACCTATCAAAGGCAGACTCCGTACGGTAAGTAAGGATATATTAGCAGACAGAAATTAATATCATGGTACCTATAGAATAGACATTTTTTAAAAAGTAAAAGGCTATAATAGGTACTTTACTTATTTATCATTTAATCTTAAAGGAACTTCACACCTTAGAAACTTCGGCGATATTGTGATGCTAGATAATAATTTTTATAATGGATATTAAATAAAATTGATGGCTTTTCTTAACACTAATATATTATAATAAGATAATAATATTATTTAATCAGAATGGGAGGATTATTATGAAAATCACTGATTTAACACATACTATTTATCCGGATATGCCAGTTTTTCCAGGAACTGAACAGCCAATTTTTGAAAAAGCAAATATATTGGAAAATGATGGCTTTCAAGAAGCGAAAATCACTATGTACTCACATACCGGTACACATATAGACGCGCCAGCACATATGTTGAGCAATGGACCTTATTTAGATAATTTAGATATAGCACATTTTATTGGAAATGCAACTATTCTGGATTTTTCAAATGAAAAGATGGAAGTAATAGATGTTGATAGTTTAAAGCCCTATGAGAAAAAAATAAATAATATCGAATTCCTTATAATAAAAACAGGCTGGAGTAAATACTGGGGAGATAAAAAATATTATGAAGATTTTCCTTCTTTGAGTGAGGAAGCAGCCAAATGGTTGTCAGAATTTAATTTAAAGGGAATTGGTATTGATGCTATTTCAATTGATGATATAAACTCGGTCACATTTGCAGTTCATAAAATATTAATGCCAAAGAACATCATAATTATTGAGAACCTAACGAATTTAGACTCTATTACCAATGAGTATTTTATTTTAAGTATTATGCCTCTGAAAAATAAAAACGCTGACGGTTCACCAGTACGGGCTATTTCTATAGAAAATATATAGAAAATTTATTATTGCATATATTTATATATTAAAAGGGAGTTCTTAAAGTTAACCCCCTTTTATCAATTTTCTTCTCTGTATTCTAAAATTTCTCCTGGCTGACACTGAAGTTCTTTGCATATAGCCTCAAGGGTAGAAAATCTTATTACTTTTGTTTTATTGGTTTTTAATATAGACAAATTGGAATTCGTAATTCCTACTCTACTTGCTAGTTTAGATAAAGAAATTTTTCTTATTGCCATCATTACATCTAGATTCACTATTATTGCCATGTATTTCACCTCAATTTATTCATATAACGCGAATATCTATATAGTAAAGTCATTTTCTTCTTTAACTTCAATTGCATGTTTAAAAACCTTAGAAAGAACTAGTGTAAAACAACCTGCAAAGAAGAAAATTATAAATTCAATGTCCGTATGAATTCCTTTAGTATCAATTTCTATTAACTTGAAATTTAAGTATTGATTATTAATAAAAAAATTGATCACATAACAACCTGTAATTATAAAACATGAAATTGCAACATTCCTTAAGCTTTCAACATTTTTCCATATAAAAGGAGTCACTTTAACTTATGTTTACTTTTAAGGAAGAACCTTTCTTCAATGTAGACTTGGAAGAAAAAATTAATCCACAGATTAAGTTTTAGAAAACAGAAGTTATCCACACAATGTTACCAATTTATATAATGTCATTAAAACAATAAAACAATTAGATATTGGATTAGCCGTCCATTGTCTAATTGTTTAAATTTAGGGGTAAAATTATTATTTTTTAACCAAATAAGAAGAAAACCTCTTTAACAGCTTCAATCGTATATGTCCGAAAACTCTATCTTTATCCTTTCTATGTTACTTTCCCTAACTATATTTGCATCTAAAATAATCGTTTCGCTTTCTGACAAACCCGTCTCAGGAAGTTCAATTATAAATTCACTGCCACTGCCATATTGGCTCTCAACCCTAATTGTGCCCCCTTGCATCTCAACAAGAGATTTTACAAGAGAAAGACCGATACCACTCCCCTCTCTATTTCTTGAAAGAGATTTATCTACCTGTACAAACCTTTCAAAAATAGACAATTTCATATCAGTAGGAATTCCAACACCTGTATCTTTTACAGATACAAGTATACCTGAGTCTTTATCTGTAATATTCACAAATATGTTTCCTCCAGGCGGAGTGAATTTTATTGCATTAGAAAGAAGATTTAATATTATTCTTTCAATTTTATCTGCATCACAAACTATTCTTTTTTCTTCAATATCAGTATCAAAAATAAGCCCTAATCCTCTTTGTTCCGCGTAATCTGTTACAGACATAGTTATATCTTCCATAATGGCCACAATATTTTCATTTTTTAATCTCATATTAAAATATCCTGCATCAATTTTGGTAATATCAATTAAATTATTTACTAACCTTAATAACCTATAACTATTTTGCTTCATGATATTATAATATTTCTTTACTTTCACTTCATTTTCAATGCTGAATTTATTTGTTTCATTCAAATTCAGTAATTGAAGTGCACTAAGCATTACATTTATTGGTGTTCTAAGTTCATGTGATAAATTGCAAAAAAATTCATTCTTTAACTTATCATATTCCCTTGCATCATCTAACAATTTATTTTGCTCGGCAATTTTCGACTTAAGATTCTCAGAGTTTTTACGTTCTGATATATTTCTTACCACACTAAGTATGCACCAATTGCCTTCATATTCAATGGCTCCAGAATATATTTCAACATCTATAATACAGCCATCGTATTTTATGAATTTTTCTTCAAATAAAGGTGCCGATACTCTATTATCTAGTATATTTTTAAATCTTCCAAGTACAATTTCACGATATTCATTCGGGACGACATCAAATACGCTTTTACCTATAATATCTCTAAAATCATTAAGACTTACCAATTTTCCTACGGCTTTATTTACAAATATTGCTTTATAATTTGAATCTATAATATATACGCCCTCATGAATGTTATTTAATATATAGGAAAGTTGCTGTTTAGCCGACGTACGATCAGCAACCTGTCTAGTTGTTTTTGCCAGTGCAAAAGTTGTTTCTCTTCTTTCACATTCCAAATGCCATTCCAGTACATCTTTTTCTATAAACATACTAAAAAAATCTAATCCTACAGAAATACAATCATAAGGAAGATTTACATACTCTGCGAATTTCTCAAGTTTTTTTAAACTATCCTCAAAAACTCCTGTATCTAAAAGTCTAATTTTCACGGCAAATTTCCTTAAAATAATTTTTGCATGCTCATTATCAATCCCTAAAATTCCAATATTTTTTTCCCAATTTCTAAGCCACCCTGATGTAACAAGATATGTTTTTTCACTAACAAACTGGTTAATTATATCTCTGTTAGTAAGTAATTCAAAACAATATTCAAGTCTATGTATTTTACACTTTTCACTATCAATTACAATTTTTTTTAAACTAGTACAGCATGTACCACCAATAATGATAATTTTATTATTGGTTTCTTGACATCTCTTAATTGCTTCTAACTGATCATTTTGTCCGATTTCACCATAGATACACTCAGGGATACAAGCTACAATTTCAACATTCTTCATATTGTTTTTCTTTATTATAAGTTCAACTTCGTCAGCAAAATTTTTGCAAACAATTATACTCAATTTTTCATTCATATATTTCACCCATTCTAAAAGATATTTACATTTTTTAATATTTTCTTCTTACATTTGTTTATTATATCTTATAAGACATATAATGTATTGAAAAATCTCTATATTTATTTTTTGATGATTTTTAGATATCCCTTAATACTAATATTAATTTTTAATGTTTCTACTTATGGATGATTATATTATTTTCTAAAACTATGAACGTACTTACCCTAAAAGCTACTATCTGCTAGTAATTTTCTATACAATAAAAAGGCACCCTACTGAATGCCTTCAATTGATCTCGTTATTTACTAAGAATCTGGTCTTATCTTAGTTGTTTCTTCGAAGAGTATTTTTGCTGAAAACCAATAACCAACGTCGGAGATAAGATATTTTCACCTTTTTTATTGTTTTAAAGGGTTTATTTACTTTTTATTAAAGTTGCGGAGACGATATAGCGATCCGGAGCATTACCAATAAAATTGAATGGATAGCAAGTGGTCAGCGTCAGGACTGCATGGTCAGTCGGTACAATAACTGTTTTGTCGTCTTCACGGACAATTCGCGTACCGTTCACCTCATAAGTGAATATACCAGCCGATGTTTGCACAATCAATTGGTCCCCTATTATCAAATTGCCTATTTGACTGAAAACAGTATCTCGATGTCCGGAAAAAACACAATTATCTTTTTCTCCTGGAAGTACACTTTGTATAAAGTGACCTACTCCTTTCTTTAACTCATTCACACCAGTCCCCTGGACGATGGGTAGTTTCTGCTTTAAGGCTGGAATCGTCAGATTTCCAATATTGTCACCATCAGCAGGATATACAGGGTAAATGGTTTTAGCTGCTGCGGTTGTAGGGATGGAAACGCGGCCTGGGACTGCCTCCACAGAATTGTTAGACTGTGACCATATACTAAACGTTGCCCAAGAAATACATCCTATCCCAAAGATCATAAACGCCAAAGAAAGAACAGTAACCATGGAAATCTTGCCCCACGATAGTTTTACTTTATTCATAATGTTTTTTGCTTTTCCAACCTAAGGCTCCGAGCAACGTTAAAACAACGCCGATAAGAAGCAACTCATACAAATGTGTGGAGGTCTTCGGAAGTTGACCGCCTATAACAGTATTTGTGACAACTACCTGTTTTCCTCCCACATTACTATTGTTAGTGGTCTTACCGCTCTTTATAGCTGCAGTAATTACTTTTATTGGTTGTGCATTTGGTTCGTCAAATAATTTCGCGTAACTAAATGAATTTGCTGAAGTAAGTGTCGGTAATGCAATATTTACTTTTCCATTGATATTGCTGTTATTTACTTCAAAATGTATACCCGCTGTATATATACCTGTTGGAATACTCTCAGTTGCAGTTGCACTTTCGCCAAAGACTTTATCTAACCTTGCCATATCTGCAACAAATTCTATATCACATTTTGTACTTATAACATATCCCTCTTCATCTATTGTATAAACAATATCAATTCCATTATCGCCAAGTATCTTTACATCCTTAAGCTTGTCCATAATTTGATTAAAATCATCTAAGAACTCTTGTGATTCAAGTATAGTAAACATCTGGTTCATATCACCTTTTGTACTATTAATTTCCTCAGTTGATGCTCCACTATTTTTCATTTCTGTAAGAATTAAATCTCTTATAAGATCTTGTACCTCTTTATTTTTCGCCGTTAAATTAACCACTTTTCTTATAATGTCTTTAAATTGGGCATCATCAATTTTAACTTCATATACATATCCATTATTAGATAGCAAGCTATAATTTAAGTTTAATTGTGTTGAATATTTTTCAAAAATAGTTAAAATCAATTGTTGTAGTTCTTTGTTTTCACTTATCATTTTGCCAAAATCCATACTACCTAATTCAGCTTGCATTTCTGGAATTTTCTTCATCTGCTCAAAATCTATCAACATATATTTATTCATATATTCAGGTGACAACATCATTTCAAATAGCTGTGGGGATTTTATTATTCCTCGAACTATATGGGTTTTACCTGTAAGGTTTACATCACTCCATAATTCTCCACTATAAGGACTTCCACCTATATTTGCTGACATTTCAACATATTGCCTTGAAACCGTTCCTTCACTATTTTCAGATGATTTCGAATTGAAACTTACTTGTAAGTTGTCTAAAATTTCACTTATGATTGCAAAGTCTTGTTGATCTTGTTCTGAAAGTCCTTCAGCCTTAAAAGTCAGACTTAATTTCCCATTGCCTTCGACTGATGTTGCCTTACTTGTCCTCAATATGGCATCTGTAAGCGTTTTTGTTTGCGCATTTACTAAAGAAATTGGCAATACAAACACCAACATAGCTATAGCAAATATAAAGGAGCAAACCCTTGATTTGAATTTTGTCATGTCATCTACCTCCATATGATATTTTTTCCCATTTAATTAAACTATAACATGTTGTTAACAAACTGTAAACAAGTTATATTTGGTTAATTAGTAAATATTATCCAAGTATTTTATCAAGTGGTTAATGCTTTTTTTCTTTATGACCTAATCTATGTAAATCACATTTTACCATGGTTCAGCATATACTTTTATAAGAGGTGATTTGCTATGTCTTTTTTTTTAAATGATTTAGATGCTGAACAACTTGTAATCCTTGCAAGTGCTCTTTCACTTAATTTTTCAAAGGGTCTAACACCATCAGAAATAGAAATTTTAGGTGGTTTGCTCACTTCAATTGGAGATCTAATGGCTCTTATCGCATCAAAACAACAGAGCATTAAAGACGCCGAAGAAGCTACATCTAATTGACAATATAGCTGTAGCGAACTTCACGAAATTATCTAGTAAAATATGGTGGTATAGGAACTTTAATAATAGGCTTAATATATGGAGTATTTTCAAACTGTGGATTTTTAAAACATAAATGGATAGCAGTAAAGTGTTTTTTTGATTATCCAAAGATTTCCGGATCATACTTGTAATCACAAACTAAACAAACATACTTATTCATAAATACATCTCCTCTTAATTTATCAAATATTATATTATTCAATAACTCTCCTAGGCTGCCACCGCAACCATAGCCTCAACTCTTAAGAAATTCCAAAAGATTGGCATTGACCTGACCGAGATTTCATATTATTATCATATATTTTCTGTGATTTTTGATCTTCATAGTTAACAAATATATATAATGCATCTCCCATTTTAAAGTTGTTTAATTCAGTTTTAACATGTGAAATCAGAACTCTGTTTATTGACATATAAAATATCTCTTCTATATTTTAAATTCACACTTTATTTGTATTATTAATTGGTGTATTATTATAAATAATACTCCTTGAAATTTATGTCTATTTCAATATAATTACATAACAAAGGTGTATTTGTTTTATATTTTTATGTTTACTTTAGAATAGATAAATAGCTATATACCATTAATTAACATTAATGAATACTTTCAGCATTAGATATAGATTAAATATTAGAATTTTGTGAGGTGTTATGTGTGGTAAATACAGATTCCGAAATAGAGTACAATAAGTACCAAGAATTAATGGAGGCACAGACCTTAAAGTATATTAGCAAAATAAATGATTATGAAAAACAGGTAGCAATGCTAACCGCTATACTTGATATGTACAAATATTTAAATGACTTTCAGTTATCAAAAGACTTGTATGAAATATTAAG
>DHIM01000158.1 GCA_002403785.1 Clostridium sp. UBA4746 | reverse complement strand
ATGATTTTAGCTGCATCTATTGGAGACCCTCCACCAATTGACATAATTGTATCTGGTTGATATTGGTTTAATACTGCAACACCTGCTCTAGCAGTAGCAAGAGTTGGATCTGGCAATACCTCTGAGAATATTTTGAAATCTATTCCAAGTTCTGAGAAAACTCTTGTAGCTTTAGCTACAACACCAAGATCAACAAGAATCTGATCAGTTACTATAAGTACCTTTTTCTTGCCCAATACATTTAATTCTTTTATTGCAAGTTCAAGGCAACCATATTTGAAATAAACCCTCTGTGGAACTTTAAACCAAAGCATATTTTCTCTCCTCTCAGCTAAGTTCTTAATATTTAATAGTTGTTTTATTCCAACGTTTTCTGAAACAGAATTTCCACCCCATGATCCACAACCAAGTGTTAATGAAGGAGTAGTCTTAAAGTTGAATAAATCACCTATTCCACCATGAGAGGTTGGCATATTCACCATAATTCTTCCTGTTCTCATAAGTGCACTCCACTTAGCTATTCTAGCTTTAGACTTCATTGGATTAGTCCATAATGCTGAACTGTGACCATAGCCCCCAAGTACAACAAGTCTTTCTGCCTTTGCTAGTGCTTCATCAAAAGTTTTAACCCTATACATACCAAGAACTGTAGATAATTTTTCGTGTGAGAATTCTTCTTCAAGTTCTACACTTTCAATTTCTCCTATAAGAACTTTTGTTTCTTCTGGAACTTTAAATCCTCCAAGGTTTGCTATATATGAAGGTGCGCGACCAACCTGTTTAGGATTTAATCTACCGTTAACTAATATTACTTTTCTTATTTTCTCTGTTTCGTCTGGTGTAAGGAAATAAGCTCCTCTTTTAATAAATTCTTTTTTAGCTTCTTCATAGATACTATCCATAACGATTATAGTCTGTTCTGAAGCACATATTGTTCCATAATCAAAATTTTTAGAAAGTAAAATTGAACTTACGGCCGTTTTAATATCAGCTGTTTCATCAAAAATTACTGGACAATTTCCTGAACCAACTCCGACAGCAGGTTTTCCTGATGAATAAGCTGCATGAACCATTCCTGGACCACCTGTTGCAAGTATTAAATCTGCCTCTTTCATAACAAGACCTGAAAGTTCAATTGTAGGCTCGTCCACCCATGCAATAATATCTTTTGGTGCGCCTGCTGCTACTGCTGCATCTCTTACTATTTTTATTGCTGCAATAGTACATTTTTTAGCACCTGGATGTGGTGAAAAGATTATACCATTTCTAGTTTTTAATGCTATAAGAGCTTTAAATATTCCTGTAGACGTTGGATTTGTAGTTGGCACAACTGCTGCTAAAACCCCAATTGGTTCATAAATTTTTGAGATACCACCTGCTTGATCATGTTCAAAAACTCCAACTGTCTGCGAATTTTTATAAGCATTGTATATATATTCTGAAGCGTAATGATTTTTTATTACCTTATCTTCTACAAGTCCCATTCCTGTTTCTTCAACTGCCATTTTTGCTAATGGGATTCTTTGCATATTTGCTGCAATAGATGCTTCTTTAAATATATGATCCACTTGTTCTTGAGTGAAAGTAGAGTACTTCGTTTGAGCCGCTCTAACCTCCGCCATTCTAATCTTTAATTCTTCTGCGTTTGTAACTAATACTGTAGTTGTCTTTTTTGGTTCTTCAACATTTGCCACTTTCATATTAACACCTCTTTTATAAAATTTGAGTGTTTAAAACTAACTCATAACCATGATTCTGAATGTTTGAATATTTAAATGTTTGTTAAATGTTTATTGCTTGTCTACAATTTAGATTATATCACAATATTTCGACAACTGTAAACGGTTAAATGTCATTGTTTACATTTAATTCATATCATTCTATAAAATAGATTGTTAAATGTTAAATTAGCTTAAACCTTTACATATCAGTGTATTAAGAATTCATTGCCCTTTTATCCTGCAGTATTTTTCTGTATATGCTGTTAATATATTAACAATACATATATTAACTGTTATTTTTTTAACAACATATATATATGTCTTCGGATATGTGTTGTTGTATGTTTTGAAGCAATTTTTTATATACTAAAACAAGGCATAATATATTATATAATACCTTGTTTTCATCAACCCTGAAGAATTCATTATTTTTTTCAACTATCAAATCAAATATTAAAGTAAATATTAAAGTAAATAACAAACCAAAGATGCTTATAAGTGTTTTAAGAATGCCTTATCTACTTTTTACAGATTTACCCCATTGAATAATGCTTCAAATTTTATAAGTTTTTCCTTAGTTAATGTAACTCCTTTTCTGATGCTCTGGAGATCAATCTCTAATATCATACTTGGCTTCTTTATCATTCCACCTTATAAAATTTAATTCCTTTTCCATCCTTTACTGTATTCTAACAACTCTCTTGATGTTTCTTTTATTTCATATTTAATACCTGCCATATTAACAGCTCAAAGCATATTTCTATAATAATTTGACCGTCATTTAATTATTTTACCTACATTTAATGATATTATATGTTTTTCACAACAATAGATTTTTTTGATAATTTTATATAAATAAGACTCACAAACTTGTATTTTTAGCTTTTACTTAATTAAAATTACCAAACTATACAAATATTTTCCCAATTATACGTATAT
>DHIM01000218.1 GCA_002403785.1 Clostridium sp. UBA4746 | reverse complement strand
TAAAATAACGATAACTGATAAATAGGCATACAATATAATTTTAATTATATTGTATGCCTTTTCATGGTTTAAAGTCCGTCTGAATTTCAGACGGCTTTTCTAATGTTATATCATTTTTGTAAAAGTTATTTATAGCAAATACGAGAGAGGATGGTGAGACCCTTATAATCCCTTATTATTAATAATAACGCATATTAGATGCTGCGCAATATATATATATACTAATGAATTAATTATATAGGAGCAAATAATTTGAAAAATATTATTGAAAATATTGAGCAGTACACGGAAAGTTTAACGATGAAAGAAATGAAATGCTCTATTGGGAAAAATGATTTTGGATATATCTTTCCGCAAGGTGATGTTAGAGCAGTGGACAAAATAGAAAATATTTTAAAAAAAGCTGGTGGAAAACCTAAAGAATGCAAATTAATTGATTTTTCTCTTGGTGGTTCAGGAAAATCAAAACCTGAATTCATTATAACTTTCAATGACGATACTTCTACTATAATTGTAGTAGAATGCAAAAATACAGTTAAAAAGCATTGTACTGAACAATATGACCATCCAAATGGATACGCTATTGATGGAGCACTTTACTATGCTAAATTTTTAAAAGAAGAATATAATGTAATCGCTATAGGGATTAGTGGAACTAAAAAAGAAAATATGAAAGTTGATACTTTTAATTGGATGAAAGGTCAAGAAACCTTTAGTGTTATGAATAAAGCAAAGAATATTATTCTTGAACCTAAAAATTATATAAAGCTTTTAAAAGGCGAGAAATTGCAAAAACTTTACTCCATAGAAGATATTAGAGAAACAGCACTGGAAATGCACGAGACATTAAGGCAAATAAAAGTTTCAGAAAAGCATAAGCCGATTTTTATTGCTGGAATTTTAATAGCACTTGAAAACAAGGAATTCGCTGATGAGTATTCAAGTTGTACTTCTTTTAATTCAGTAATTAACAAATTAAATAATGCTATTGATGAAGTTTTAACAGACAGTGATATTAAGCGAGATAAAATTGTGAATATTAAAAGTGCATTTAAAATTATTGGAAGCAATGAAAAATTAAAATCTATTACTCTCGGTCATAAGAATTCTATTACTTGGTATATAGAACAATTAGAAATGAAAATTCAGCCTATGATGAACCATTCCGATGTAACCATTGATGCATTAGGTGTGTTTTATCATGAGTTTGTTAAGTATAGTGGTGGAGATGGGAGTGGACTTGGAATTGTTCTTACTCCTAAACATTTAACAGAGTTTATGTGTGATGTTGCAGGTGTTAATAAGAACAGTCGCTGTGTTGATATTTGCTGTGGTTCTGGTTCGTTTTTAGTAACTGCAATGAGTAAAATGTTTAAAAATGCCAATGCTAATGAAATAAAAAAAATAAAAACCGATGGTTTGTATGGTGTTGAATTAGATGTTGAATTATTTACTCTCGCCATAGCAAATATGATAATTCGTAAAGATGGAAAATCTAATATTTATCACGGAGATTGTTTTAATACAAAAATTAGGAATGAATTAAAACAAAAGAATATTAATATTGGCTTAATTAATCCACCTTATTCACAAGATGATATTTGTGAGTTGGAATTTGTTGAAAATATGCTTGATATTTTAGTAACAGGAGGAATTGGAGTTGCAGTTGTTCCAATGAGTTGTGCTATAGGAACAAAGTTTAAAGACGTTAGAGAAAGATTATTGAATAACCATACTTTAAAAGCTGTTTTTAGTATGCCGAATGATATATTTTCTCCAGAAGGAACTAATGTGTGCGTTATGGTTTGGCAAGCACATACGCCACATGATAGTTCAATAGAGACTTTTTTTGGATACTATAAAAACGATGGATTTGAAAAACGTAAAAAACTAGGACGTGTAGATGTTTATGATAAATGGTCAGGTATAGAAAAAAAATGGCTTTCACTATATCGTTATAGTGATGTAAAAGATGGATTAAGTTCAAGAAAATGTGTTACTTATACTGATGAATGGCTTTGTGAAGCATACATGAAAACAGATTATTCAAAGTTAACTGAAAATGATTTTCAACATACAATTAATAATTATTTTGCTTATTTAATAAAGAGTGGTGATATTAGTGAAAATTAGTGAACTATTTAAAATTGAATATGGTATTAATATGGAATTAAATAAATGCGAAATAACTACAAATGATGTCGGTATTAACTTTGTTTCAAGAACAGGACAAAATAATGGTATCACAGCTAAAGTTATGCCTGTTAAGGGGAAAATACCTCAACCAGCGGGAGTCTTAACTTGCGCAAGCGGTGGTAGCGTTTTATCTACCTATGTTCAAATAAAACCATTTTATAGTGGTAGAGATCTATATGTTTTAACTCCTTTAAAAAAAATGTCACTTAACGAAAAACTTTATTATTGTATGTGTATAAAAAATAATGCATATCGTTATGCTTATGGTAGGCAAGCCAATAAAACATTGAAAGATATTGAGTTGCCTGATAATATACCGGAATTGGTATATACAACTAACATTGATTATAACAAAATTTCCACAAATATATTAAAAAATGATTTAAAAATGAGCACAGATAATTGGAAAGAGTTTGAAATCGGTGGCAAAAATGGTTTATTCAGAATTGAGAATTGTAAGTGTAGCAATGCTGGTAAACTTGAAAAAGGAAATGAACTTTTTTATATTGGAGCAAAGAAAGATGATAATGGGATAATGAATACAGTTAAATATGATAAAAAACTAAGAACAAAAGGAAACTGTATAGTTTTTATTTGTGATGGAGAAGGTTCTGTTGGTTATTCTAACTATAGGGATAAAGACTTTATAGGGTCAACTACATTATCGGTTGGGTATAATGATAATTTAAATAAATACAATGGTATTTTTTTAGTAACCGTATTAGATTTGGAAAGACCTAAATATTCATTTGGACGTAAATATAGGAAATCTCTGCCTACAACAACAATTAAATTGCCTTCAACATCAAATGGCAATGTTGATTGGAACTATATGGAGAACTATATTAAATCTCTTCCAAATAGTGATAGGATATAAAATATGAACAAATACAACTGTATGGGTCTGTAGGATGGCTGTCTCTTATACACA
>DHIM01000159.1:40185-58360 GCA_002403785.1 Clostridium sp. UBA4746 | reverse complement strand
ATTTTAATTAATCTATCCATATTAATATCATCTCCTTAGAATTAATTTTAATATTAATTTAATATTTACCAACATATTTCTAATACTTAATCTTTATTAATATCTATTATAATATAAATATTTCCATAATAACAGATATTTTAAAACTATTAGTATAATACTAAATACATGATTATTAGAATAGTTTATAATAGAGGAAAGTATACTCAGACTTTTTTCTAAATAATTTACTAAGGAGATGTTTAGTTTGAAAAACAAGTCCAAACTACTATTATGTATAGTTATTTCAATAAGCTTTATAACTCAAGGATGTAGCAAAAAAGCTGAATCTATTGCTACTCCTAGCAATTCAAAACCCTCTGTAAAAACCGTTCAAAAATACTATTCTCCATATACTGGTGAAGAAGTTAAAAAGGAAGTATTAAATAAAGCTTCCGTACTTGCCATAGTAGAAAACTCTATAGATGCAAGACCTCAATCAGGACTAAACGCTGCGGATATAGTTTATGAGACCATGGCTGAAGGAGGCACACCTAGATTTATTGCATTATTTCAAAAAGAAAATGCCATAAAAATCGGTCCAATCAGAAGCGCCCGGGCTTATTTCTTAGATATATCAAAAGAATATAATTTACCCTTTGCACATTGTGGAGGAAGTCAAGAAGCCCTTACTCAAATAAAAAACGAAAACCTAATGAGCATGAATGAAATGACAAACGCTTCTACTTATTGGAGAGATTCAATAAGGAAATCGCCTCATAACCTTTATACATCTACAGAAAAGTTAAGAGATCTTATTAAAACAAAGGATTATGTATACTCACCTTCCGTCAAATTAAAATTTGACAAAAGCTACTGGGATAATGCTACATCGCCCAAAGCAACAACTATACTTTTAAAAATGAATAAACTCTACAACACTAGTTACTCATATAAAGATGGTGTCTACCTAAAAAGTATGGATGGAAAATCTTCAACTAATAAAGAAGATAATCTTCCTCTAGCCTTTAAAAATATTGTGATACAAATCACTACCATTAAAAAACAGGCAGATGGAGTTCATTTAAACATTCAACTTGAAGGTACCGGAAATGGTTACGTTATTAGCAATGGTAAGTTTATTAAAATGCACTGGGCTAAAAAGGATGCCACCGCGCAAACCCTTTTAACAGATGAGAAAGGTAATTATTTGCCTTTAAATCCTGGTAAGACTTGGTGGAACATTGTAGATAAAAGTACTATTATTGACATTAACTAAAATGTAAAAAGAACTACCAGTTGATTTTTTACAAAATAACCCATAAATTATACAAATAAGTACATAAAATATTGTAACCAAGTATGTATTTTGTCATAACATATATTATAATAATTCTAATTGGAGCAGTTTATGATTAATGTAACCTTAACACCTCTCCATTATATATATCTTATCTTCATTATTATAATAATATTTGCTATGGTGAAGAAGAAGGATATAACACTTATATGTATATTGGGTATATTTATTTTAGGCATTGCAGGTACTGGTTCTATTTCAGAGTCTACCATGGGAGTATTTAATAGTTTTGTTTACGCAACAAAAGAGTTAATGCCTACCATTTTCATAATATCCATTGTAACTGCTATGAGCAATACTCTTGTGGCTTCTGGCATAAACGACGAAATAGTATCTCCTTTTAAGGGAGTCATTAAAAACTATTGGGTTGCTTATTGGGTTATTGGTATTGTTATGATGATTTTATCTTGGTTTTTCTGGCCATCACCAGCAGTAGCTCTTGTAGGAGCATTATTTTTACCTATCGCTATTAAAGCCGGGTTACCAGCCATGGGCGTTGCAATTTCAATGAACCTATTTGGTCACGGCATCGCTCTGTCAAGTGATTATATAATTCAGGCAGCACCTAAACTTACTGCAGGTGGAGCAGGCATACCAATTTCAAGTGTTATATCTGCAAGCATTCCGCTTGTAATCACAATGGGCATAGTTACAACTACTGTAGCCTTTTATTTACTTCGTAAAGATATTAAAGCAGGAATACCTTTAAGTCAAAACAAAATAATAGAAACAACTAGCAATTCAACAGAGACAATGCTTATTTCTTCAAAGAGGCTTAGAAGAATTTTGGCGTTATTAATATTTGTACTTTTTGCAATAGACATCTATATAATGTATACTTCAAAACTTCAAGGAGGAGACGCCACAGCTCTTATTGGAGGTACTGCTGTATTTGTACTAAGTTTAATTTCAATATTTACTTATAAGGAGCATTCACTTGAAAAAATTACAGATAATCTTGTAAAAGGTCTTCAATTTGGATTTAAAATATTCGGTATTGTTATTCCTATCGCAGCTTTCTTCTATTTAGGTGATTCAGCTCTCAATGATATTTTCGGAAAAATACTTCCCCAAAATTCTAATGGAATAGTCAATGACTTAGGTGTTGCTTTATCAAACCTCGTTCCAATGAACTCTGTCGTTTCAGCCGGCACAATTACAGTTGTAGGTGCAATTACTGGACTAGACGGTTCAGGTTTTTCCGGTATACCACTAGTTGGTTCTATTGCTAGAATTTTCTCAACTGCACTCGGCGGTGGTATAGCTACACTTACAGCGCTAGGCCAAATAGCTGGAATATGGGTAGGTGGAGGAACAATAATTCCTTGGGCAGTAATACCAGTAGCCGCTATTTGTGGTGTAGATCCATTTGAGCTTGCTAAAAAAAACGTTAAGCCGGTAATTATTGGATTAGTAGTTACTACAATAGTTGCTATATTTATTATTTAAATTAATGTTCTGTGTAATCATGTAAAATTATTCTAATAAAATTAAAAAATAAAAAAGGACTTGCCTCAGTAATACTGAGGCAAGTTCTTTTTCGCGTTATTATTAGGCTTTTTGTATATCTTCCACGGTTTCTGTCTCTTTAGTTGTTTCTGCATTTTCTACATTAACAACATTTGGGTCTACAACATCTTCTTCTATAACATCATTGCAAACCTCAGCTTTAGTTAACAATATTAAGCATTTCGAAACTTTTTTATTAACTATACCAACGCCTAATAGAAGAAATGCAATACCTCCATATACAGCGACTGGTTGAAATACTCCTGGTAGTAATTGTGATGTCATTAATTCATTTCTTACAGTAGCAGCAGAATACCCCTGAGCTACATATTGTTTAACAGTACTTTGAAATAAGAAAACATTATTAACTAATAATGCAACTCCCATAATTGCAACGACTGCAGCTACAACATACAAAACAATAGAAATAACAGATTTTTTGGATACATTTTTTGATTTAACTTTCATAATAATTTTTCTCCATTTCCGCCCTTAAAGGCTATAATATAAATTTCAATTTGATATTGATTTAGTATAATTTATTAATATAACATGTTTATGTGTAAAACTCTTGCAGTACCTCTGCTTCTATTAATAATAATAACAAATAATTGTTGCATTTAAGTGTCAATATTGTTAACAATCTATTACCAAGTCCTGCAAAAGCTCTAAAAATTAACATTTTTTTTTAATAATTTGTTCATATAAAATTTTATACCTTCTATTTTATGAGTTTTCAATGAATTATATAGAAAAGAGGGTGCCTCTTCAAATGATTTTCTAGTCATTTAGAGATACCCCTATCTATATCTTTTTTATATCTTTACATCCACTTTATTTTTCCCTTTTGAAGGCATTAAGATAACATAAGTCACAAAAGATACAGCAAATCCCACAAACCATGCATAATCAAATAATAGACTCAAGCTTGGAACTATTTTACCTACAAGGGCTACTAATACTCCAAGAACTAAAGCAATAATCGCTTTAGGATTAAATCCCTTAGAATAATAGTACTCACCTTCTACAGTATATAAATCTTTAAGGTTAAGTGTCGTTTTTCTAGTAATCCAATAATCACAAATTATTATTGCAGCGATTGGTCCTAGGAAAGCTGAATAAGTCCCTAACCAATTAAAGATATAACCACTTGGGTCTGATAAAAGTTTCCATGGCATTATTAATATTCCTATTATACCTGTTATAAGTCCACCAGTTTTAAAACTAATTTTCTTAGGTGAAAGATTAGAAAAATCATTTGCTGGAGAAACAATATTTGCAGCAATGTTTACGGATAAAGAAGCAACAATTATCCCAAAGAATCCTATAAATAAAATAACTGGACTTGTGAATTTCCCTACTATATCAACTGGATCCCACATTGCTTTACCATAAATAACTGCAGCTGCAGAAGTTATTATTATACCCATAGCTGAGAAAACTGTCATGGTTATAGGTAACCCTATAGCTTGGCCTATCATTTGCTCTTTTTGACCTTTTGCAAATCTAGTGAAATCAGGTATGTTTAAGGATAATGTTGCCCAGAAACCTACCATGCCTGTTAATGATGGAATAAACACTTTTATAAACTCACCAGTAGTCTTAAATTTACTTGGCTCACTTAGTAATGGTCCAAAACCTTTTGCTGTTATTATAGCCCAAACCATTAAAGCTAGTGCAAAAACTAAAACCAATGGAGCTGCCCAATTTTCAAATTTTCTAAGAACGTCCATTCCTTTATATATAATGAATATTTGAATCCCCCAGAAAATCATGAACGTTATTGCCGATGGAAGAGATAATCCGGCTATCTGGAAACTTCCACCTAGGGTTTTAAAACTGGGAATTATTGAAATAAACAGCATGTTTAAGGCACTACCACCTATATATGTGTTGATACCAAACCACCCGCAGGCAACCACTGCTCTTAAAAGAGCAGGTATATTTGCGCCAAAGGAACCGAAAGAGGCTCTTGCTAAAACAGGGAAAGGTATTCCATACTTAGTTCCTGGATGAGCATTTAATAACATTGGTATTAAAACAATTAGATTTCCTAGTGTTATTGTGAGTAGAGCCTGAGCCCAATCCATTCCAAGTGCAATAAGTCCTCCTGCTAGCATATATGTTGGTATACAATGAGCCATTCCAACCCATAATGCTGTAAAGTTGTAAGTATTCCATGTTCTTTCTTTAATTGTAGTAGGTGCAAGATCCTTATTGTAAAGTTCACTTGACGTCACGTCCTCGACGAGCTCATACATTGTCTCTTTCATAATATATTACACTTCCTTTATAATTTATTTTAATTATTATTTTACCATTACAGTAGTTTAAACACTGTTTTTTCACTTTCTGCAACCTTTAAAAATATAGCTACATTTCCAACTAAAGCCTTAGCTATAAAATCTGTCCTTACTTTGTCATATGGTGTATGTGCATACTGCTCTTGCATAGGAGAATATCCAATTGTTGGTTTTCTATCTATACCTGCAGTTTTACTTGCATCCGTTCCAAAGTCCCAGTATCCGTATTTAACAATTTGTCCAACACTCTCTAATGCTTCTGTTGCCGCCTTCACAAAAGGATGATCTTCGGGTATTTTCCAAGGACTCATATCTTTTACCGCTTCATAGGTTACCCCTGTATAAGATACCTCAAGGGATGATTTCACCTTAACATCAGCCCTAAATTCTGAGTCTATTTTTCCTATATCATCAATTATTTTCTGTATTTCAGCTTTTGCTATTTTAGCATTTTCGCCAGGTATTGTACGTCTATCTATTGATAGCATACATTTATCTGGCACTATTGAAAGCGCCCCCGGAGAACATTCTACAATATTTATAGATATAGAAGCTTTACCTAATTTTTCATCTCCTGAAAGTGATGGATATAGTTCATCTTTTATCTTATTTATAAGAGGAATTGCCTTATAGATAGAATTTATGCCAAGCCAAGGTGAACTTCCATTACAAGTTCTTCCATGCACTGTTGAAAGTAATTCAACTCTGCCCCTATGTCCGCAATAGATCTTTAATGATGTAGCTTCCGAAGATACCATGGCATCATAGTTAAGTCCTCTTTTAGGGAAGGTTTTGTCCACTAAATGAATCATTCCAACCATTTCAGCTGCTTCCTCTTGCACTACTCCGGTGAACATATATCTTCCCTTAAATGAGTAACCACACTTCTTTAACCTTACAAGTAGTCCACCTGAATATATTTGTGTAGCTTCCCCGGCTTTAACATCGGAAGCACCACGTCCATGTATGCATTCTGCAATTTCTTTTGTATTATTATCTTGCAAGTGGACTTCACAATCATCTATTTCTCCACCATAGGGATCATAACCTTCCCAGTTATTTATATCTCCTGGACTCACATGGTCCATATGTGAATTGTACATAATTGTTGGGCCTGGCTGCGTTCCATTAACAATTCCAACTATATTTCCCATATCATCTCTAAAAAACTCATCATATTCTAACTTTTCCATTTCTAATAATAAATAATCTGATAATTGCTTTTCTGTACTACTTATACTTGGTGTTTTTATTAACTTTTGAGCAAATTTTATAGTATCTTCCTTTAATTCTTCACCTAATTCCTTGATTTTACTTATAATTGTTTTCATTCCTCCATCACCCCCTTATTTTGTCATTTCATCTTTATACTTTTTTTGTCCATAAGTAATCGCATTAGTTGGACAAACATTCGAACAAAGATGACAACCAACACATTTTTCTATAACTAATAAAGGCTCTCTATTTTCAAATTCCCACTTTATCGCTTGATGTCCTCCATCAAAACAGGAGATATAACATCTTCCACAACCAACACAGTTATTCTTTATAAATTTAGGATATACAATGTAATTTCTATCTAAATTATCTGCAGATACTATATTTTTCAGAGCTAGCCCAACTAATTCGCGCACAGAGTTAAATCCATGTTCCTCCATATAGTAGGATAATCCACTTATCAGATCATTAATTATCCTATATCCATACTGCATAACTGCTGTTGTAATTTGTATGTTAGAAGCACCTAACAATAAAAATTCTACTGCATCTTCCCAGTTTTCTATACCTCCCATTCCACTTATAGGAATATCTTTTAGCTTTTCGCATTTACTTAAGTCATTAATAAATCTAAGTGCTATGGGCTTTATAGCTTTCCCTGAGTATCCCGACACTGAAGATTTCCCATTAATAAGAGGATATGGAGCAAAATTATTTAAATCTATCCTAGTAATACTTTTTATAGTGTTAATAGCAGCAATACCATCCACACCACCTTCTATTGATGCTATAGCCGGTATTTCCATATTTCCTAGGTTAGGGGTCATTTTTGCTAGTATTGGCAGATGTGTACCTTTTCTTGTTGCCTCACAATGTTTCTTTACGAGCTCTGGATTTTGTCCTACATCTGCTCCCATTGCACCGTTTGCCATCTGGGGACAGGAAAAATTACATTCAATTATGTCTGAACCAACTTCTGTAGCTAATCTTGCAAGCTCAGTCCATTCCTCTTCAGTTTCTCCCATAATGGAAGCTATCAATATTTTCTTTGGATATTTTTCTTTAATCTCTCTCATCCACTTTAGGTTTAATGCTAAAGGATGATCTGATATTTGTTCTAAATTCTTAAAGCCTATAAAAGGTGTGCCCTCTTTTCCTATGACGTCAAATCTTGGCGATACCTCTTGCGGGATATAAAACCCTATAGTCTTAAAAACTACTCCTGCCCATCCCATTTCCAATGCTTTTGCACACATTTCAAAATTACTTCCTACTACCGAGGATGAAAGAAAAAATGGATTTTCACATTTTACACCACAAAACTCTATAGATAAATCCTTATTCAATTTTCTCCCACCTCCCCTAAGCTTTGGTCATTATCGCAAAGGTATTCCTGTATCATTCTTATCTTTATAGGTCTGTCTATTTTACCTCTAATGCAACTTCTTTGACACTCCATGGTATTATTGCAAGCTTTGCCACACTCACCCTTTTCCTTCATCTGCCCAATCGCTCCTACTTTAGCCCCTTGAATATTTCTAAATCTTAATGACATTATTAACCTTGCAGGATCCTTACCTGCTGGACATTTTTTTTTGCATGGAGGATCGTAACACAAAAGGCACCTTGCCACATCTTCATCTATGATAAATTTGTTAACCATATTAATCTCTCCAATCTTAATTAATATCTCTAATCTTAATTAATGTCACCCAACTCCTAAAAATTCTATTTTACTATTTTTCTACCTTTTCTCTTTATAAATTTACCCCAACCTGGTTCTCCTACAAAATTTCCATTTTCAAAGACTATTTTCCCTCTTGAAAAGGTCATAATAGGATAACCTTTCACTTTAGAACCTTCCCATATTGTATGATCCACATCGGAATGCATATTGTTTTTTGAAACTACAAATTCCTTATTAGGATCATAAATAACAATATCCGCATCGCTTCCTGGAGTTATTGTCCCCTTTTGTGGAGCACACCCAAAAATCTTTGCTGGGTTTGTTGAACATAACTCAACTACCTTATTAAATGAAAGAATACTTTTATTAGCTTCACTAAGCATATAAGGATACATATTTTCTATCCCCATACAACCATTGGGTATTTTAGTGAAGTTATCTTTTCCCCAATCTTTTTCATAACTTTGGAATGGACAGTGATCTGTTGCAATAGTTGCAATATCGCCTGTATTTATACCCTTCCAAAGCGCCTTTTGACTCTCAATTCCCTTTATAGGAGGAGAGCATACAAAGTTCCTTCCGTCCTCCCGCTTGTAAACTTCATTCGTAAAATGTAAATATTGAGGACACGTTTCTGCATATATTTCATGACCTTGACTTCTAGCACGTTTAACTTCATCCATTCCTTCACTATCCGCTAAATGTACAATATAAAGTGGTGCATTTAAAGATTTAGCCCAGTGTATTGCTCTTTTTTCCGCTTCAGCCTCCACAAATTCTGGACGAGACATATAGTGATACCAAGCAGAGGTTTTTCCATCCTTTAGATATTCCTGCGTCCTCATATCGATTAAATCTGGATTTTCAGCATGTACACTAATTAATGAACCAGTTTCTTTAGATCTTTCTAGTGCCTTGCAAAGTACAGCATCGTTAACCATTAATCCTTCTTTTTTATAAACCATAAATAATTTAAAACTTGGAAGTCCATACTCTACTGCACTCTCAAATTCTTCTAAGACCCCATCAGTCATATCTGTTATAGCAACATGAAAAGCATAATCAACACAAGCCTGAGGGGCACAAAGTGCATCTCTTCCTTTTGCAGTTTGAATTATTCCATCACCTTTTTTTTGCATTGCAAAATCAAATACAGTAGTAACTCCACCACAGGCAGCGGCTCTTGTTCCCGCCTCATAGTTATCAGCGGATACAGTTCCACCAAAAGGCATTGCGAGATGAGTGTGTGCGTCTATTGCTCCAGGCAAAATGTACATTCCTGTTGCATCAATAATCTTTGCACTTTCATGTTCAATATTTTCTGATATAACTGAAATTTTTCCGTTTTTTATACCTACATCAGCCTTATAAGTTTCCAAAGCAGTTATAACCGTACCGTTTTTTATAATTATATCCATTTTCTTCACCTCATATTTTTAATTAAATTAACTCTTTATCTACATAATCTAGCACTTCATCAAGCATTACTAAAGCCTCTTCAAGTTCTTTCTCCTTTATTATTAACGGAGGCGCTACAATAATGCAATTTTCATGAGAATAAGTAGAAAATCCTTTTTCTTTTAGTTTCCCTACAATTTTGCCCATGATTTTATCGGGATCGCTGCCGTATGGAACTATTGCCTCTTTTGTAGCTTTATCCTTTACTAATTCCACTGCTGAGAATAAGCCTATATATCTTACATCACCTACTGATGTATGTTTTTCTTTTAATTTTTCTAATTCTTCGCCTAGTATTTTTCCCATTGCTTTGCAATTCTTTATAAGTTTTTCATCTTCATATACTTCTAGAGTTGCACAGCCAGCTGCGCAACTTAAAGGATGCGCGTTGTACGTAAGACCACAATATAAAACATTATCATCAAAGTATTTTGCTATTTCCTCACTTACTATAACTCCACCTAGTGGAACGTACCCACAAGTTATTCCCTTAGCGAATGTAATCATATCAGGTTCTAAATTAAAGTTATCACAAGCGAACCATTCCCCTGTTCTTCCCCAGCCTGTCATAACCTCATCACATACAAGCATAATTCCATAATCATCACATATTTTTCTTAGACCTTTTAGATAACCAATAGGTGGAATAATTACTCCATTGCTTCCAGTTATAGTTTCAATAAAAATTGCAGCTACCGACAATGCACCTTCATATATAATTTGTTCCCTAAGTTTATCAACATAATACTTACTTGCGGCTTCTTCTGATGCAAACTCTATGCCTTCTCTGTAAATATATGGATCAAAGAATTTTACAAATCCAGGGATACCAGGTTCACAAGTATAACGTCTTGGTTCTCCTGAAAGATTTGCTGCACCGTATGAAGCTCCATGATAAGAACGATATCTTGAGAATATTTTATTTCTGCCTGTCACCATTTTTGCCATTTTTATTGCATTTTCATTAGATTCAGCTCCGCTTAAAGTAAAAAATACCTTCGCCATGTTATCAGGAGCTTTATCTATTACTTTAGCTGCTAGCTCAGATCTAACATCCACTGCGTAGCCTGGTCCCATATACGCCATTTTTTCAGCTTGTTTTTTTATTGCTTCAATAATTTTCTTATTACCATGTCCTACATTAAGGTTTACTAGCTGCGAAGACATATCAAAATATTTTTTCCCATCGCTGTCCCAAAAATAGATACCCTCAGCCTTTTCTATTACATCTGGCTTCAAATTTCCTTGAGCACTCCAAGAATGTAGATTATATTTTTTATCATTTTCTTTAACTTTATTTACTTCTAAAATTTCCATTTTTTCACCTCTACATAAATTTTTTTAATAAATCACTTTTAACAATTTAACTCAAATGTCTTTTAGGAAATAAACACTTGAAAATTTCTGGTAATAAAAAAGATATTATAGTTCCAAATATTAGGATTGTTGATACTGAAGCTATAGTTGGAGTAATATTATTTCTCATACTTTCCCACATAGCTATTGGCAGTGTTTTTGTATCTGTACCGGATAAAAATATTGTAACTGTTATTTCATCGAGTGATGTGATGAAAGCAAATAAACATGCAGATAACATAGAGGTTTTAATTTGAGGTAGTATAATTTTAAAAAATACACCAAAGGGTTTTGAACCAAGTCCTGCAGCTGCAAGTTCAATGTTAGAATCTACTCCTTTTAGACCAGCAGTTAATGTTATAAATACTATTGGTATTGCAAGTAAAGTATGAGACAATACTAATCCTAAAATAGTATTGTTTAATCTTAATGGAGCATAGAAATTATAAAGTGCTACACCTATAATTACAACTGGTATCACCATTGGTGCAACCATTAAAGCCATAAATGCTTTCTTGTATTTAAAATTCGTTCGCGTAACAGCCAATGAAGCTAACGTACCAATAATCACTGCAAGAATTGCAGTAAAACATGCAACTCCAAGACTTCTAAAAAAACATTCAATCCATTCTTCATTCTGAAGGAAATCTTGATACCACTTCATTGAAAATCCAATTGGTGGAAACGTAAAATAGTTCACAGATGTAAATGATAATGGTATTAATACTAAAATTGGAAGTATAATAAAAAGTAAAACCGATATTGCAATAATCGCAAGCCACATAATTAATCCTCCTTAAGTGCAGGATGGTTTCTCATTAAAAAGAGTAGTCCACCTAGCAATACTAGTGTGATTAAAAATAATACTAAAGCAAGAGCCGATGCTAAAGACCAGTTCAAAGTATTACTTATATTATTTTGAATCAGCATCGAAATTGTCATGTCATGAGCACCACCGAGCAATGCTGGAGTGATAAAGTAACCCAAAGCAAGAATAAATACTAACATTGATCCTGACAATATTCCTGGTACCGATAGCGGGAAAAATATTTCCCAAAATGCTCTTGTTGGTTTTGCTCCCATTACCTGAGCAACTTGAACCAAGTTTCTATCAATTCCTTCCATGGTAGAGTACACATTTAAAATCATATATGGAAGTAAAACATGAGTCATTCCTATTAATACCCCTGTAGTGTTATAAACCATAGGAATAGGTTTGCTAATAAGGCCCATACTTTTTAAAATAGAATTAATTACTCCTTGATCTTGCAGAACAACTATCCAAGAAAAAGTTCGTACGAGTAAACTTATCCAAAAGGGTATCATAATAAGTTGTAAAATAATTTTCTTTAGTGTAGGAGATTTTAACTTAATAATAAAGTAAGAAACCGGATATGAAAGTAGTAAACAACTTATAGTAACTAAAAATGCAATCTTTAATGTAAGAAATATAACCTGTAAATATATCTGCTCCGTAAAAACTTGCGATAAATATTTCAATGTAAAACCATTTTCATCTACAACACTTAGCTTAAATAGGTTTATCATCGGTATAAATGTAGTAATCAAAATAAAAGCTACAGGCATTACTATCATTATCCATTTAGGATCTATTATTTTCTTTAATTTAATGGAAAAGGGTACATTTTTATTATGTATCCCTTTGTTTGTTTTTGAATATTCATCTTGCATAACTCTACCCCCGAATCATTGTTTTTTATTCAAGTTCATTATTATTTTAAAAGCCATTTTTGAAAACGCGCATCTACAGAATTAAAATTATCTGCCCACCACTGAATATCGGCAACAGTTTGCTTTGCGCTATTAGTAGATTTTCCTAGTCTGGTTTTAATTTCCTCACTTAATAATGGTAAAGCTTTTGAGTTAGTTGGAGCGTAATCCACTAGCTTCGAGAATTCAGCTTGAGTTTGTGCTGTAGTACAGTAATTAATAAATTTCATTGCTAAATCCTTATTTTTTGACCCTTTTGGTACCACCCAAGAATCTGCATATATTAAAGCTTGATTGTACTCAACATCAACAGGTGAACCTTGTTTTTTAGCTGCAAGTACTCTTCCGTTCCAAGCTGCAGCAGTACTAACTTCATTAGTTGCTAGTAGCTGTGGTGCTTGTGCTCCAGCAGTCCACCATGTTTTTACACTAGGCTTAATTTTATCAAGACTTTTGAAAGCTCTATCAACATCTAATGGGTATAATTTATCTGGCTTAACTCCATCTGCAAGTAATGCAGCTTCTAAAGTACCTTCGGCATATTTTTGAAAAGAACGTGCTCCTGGAAATTTTTTTGTATCCCAAACATCACTCCAGGTTTTTGGATGATTACTTGCAGTAAAAGTACCTGTATTGTAAGAAATTGCAACAGCAAAAGTTTCAGATGCAATACCATAGTCAGAAATAAACTTTTTATCTACGCCATCAGTTTTTATTGTATTATAATCTAGTTTTTCAAATAAATTATCTTTTGCACCTCTTATAGCAAAATCTGCATCAACGTTAACAACATCCCACTCTATATTTCCCGTTTGCTCCATTGCCTTGAATTTACCATAATCTGTAGGAGAAACAATTTTAATCTTAACATTATATTTTTTTTCAAAAGGTTCATACCTGGATTTTTTGCTAACATCTGTATAATTTCCACCCCAATCAACTACAACCAATTCCTTAGGTGTTGCGGTTTTAGTAGAACTACTACCACACCCCGTAAGATTCAATACCAGCCCTAAACCTAAAATACCTGCCAAAATTTTTTTCATTTTAATATCCCCCTTAATTTAAATTAACACATTAATCCTTAATTATTGTACAATTATTTGAATCCCAACCCAGCATTATATTATTTCCAATAGATAGAGTATCTTTGATTGAAGGTGAAGCTTTTACCATAACTTCTGTACCATCATTAATAACAACTTTTACTTTTAAAGTGTCACCAACAAATATAATTTCTTTAATAATAGCAGTACACGAATTTTCCCACTCATCGGCATCCTTAATTATTGCTATATTTTCAGGTCTAAATACCAATAACATGTCCTGCCCTACGCAATAACCATGATCATGATCTATTATTACTTTAATTTCAGAATCATCAAAAGCTGTTACATAAGCAACTTCCTCCTCTAATCTAATAATTTTACAATTCACCATATTTATTTCTCCTATAAATTCAGCAACAAATCTGGTTTTTGGTCTTTGGTATATTCTTTCTGGTGTATCAATTTGTTCAACCCTACCTTTATTCATAATACAAACCTTATCTGACATAGTAAGGGCTTCTTCTTGGTCATGGGTAACACTAATAGTTGTTATCCCCACCTTTTGTTGAATATGTTTTATTTCTAGCTGCATTTTTTGTCTTAAATTTTTATCTAATGCGCCTAACGGTTCATCGAGTAACAATAATGGAGGATTAAACACAATCGCCCTTGCTAGTGCTACACGTTGCTGTTGACCACCACTTAATTGCTTTGGGTATCTTTCCTCAACATTTTCTAAATCCACTAATTTTAATAATTCCGTAACTTTTTTCTTTATCTCTGCTTTAGAATATTTTCTTATTTTAAGTGGATAGGCAATATTTTGGAAAACGGTCATATGCGGAAACAAAGCATAATTTTGAAATAACATACCAATATTTCTTTCATATGGTTTTTTAGACTCAATATTATCTTTGTTAAGAAGTATCTCCCCGGAATTAATTTTTTCGAAACCTGCAATTAATTTTAATAAAGAAGTTTTTCCAGAACCACTAGGTCCAAGTATTGTTAAAAATTCTCCCTTGACAATATTTATACATACATCATCAACTGCTTTAAAATTCTTATAAAGTTTTGTAACATTACTTAATAATAAATTTGCTCCCATTGTCATTTTAAACCACCCCCGTATATATAATGACATTTTATATAATTAATAATTCATTATACCAAATTAATCGAATTGTTTTAATAGTTATAATTTATCATATATTTAACCATTTTCATATGTCCACTACAGACAAACTTAATAACACTTACTTGTTCATTGGTGCCATTTTAAGCTTGATAATGCTCATATATCATTATTGAAACTATAAATGCAAAAATATAGTTTTAATATTCGAGATTGTTTCGTGCGATATAAAAGGTTTTAAAAGCAATAATGATTAGATATTTTAAGACATCCATTTATGAATGAAATTATTGATCAACCATCATATTATATTAATAGTGGACGTAAAAAAAGCACACCAATCATTATTTTGATTAATATGCTACCACTATATATTAAGAAATTTTTTAATTTTAATGCATAAAGTAATATGAAATATTATATTGTCGTCTTTTAAATCACAGCCTAATATCTCTTCTATCCTATTTATTCTGTATTTCATGGTATTTCTATGAATATAAAGAAATTCTGCTGACAAACCAATATTTTTTTGTTTCTCTAAATACATTTCTAGGGTTTCTAACAAGTTCGAAGAGTTTTTTGTATCATATCTCTCTAGTTTATGGAGAGTTTCTTCATATAAGTTTCGCATTTCATCATAATTGCTCATATCAAAAAATAATCTATACACTCCTGTTTTCTTGTAATCACTTACGTAATCTATCTTACTATTACGCTTAGAAATATCCAGTGCCTTTTGAGCTGAAAACACAATTTTACTAAAATACTTAATTTCAGATGTTCCTCCACCGAGCCCTACACTTACAGTTAAACCTTTTATTCTTTCCTTTATAGCAAGTTTAATTTCTTTTGCAATAATAATAATTTCATCTCTATTATTTTTTCCTTTATACATAGGAACTAAATTTATAAAGGAGTCACTTTGAATCATATAAAGAGCTTTTTTATTATGTTTATACATTATAGAATCAATAAGTTGTTGAATGAAAGTCTTTAATTCCTCGATGTCTTTTTCCTCTCTTATATTATTCTTCTTTATGTATACTTTAAAGCTATCTATATCAACCACAAGGGAATGGTAACATTTTTTAGAATTATAGCCATAAATAACAGCCTTGTTTAATGTTTCTGTTGTTATTTTTTCATTTCCAAATATTATTTCCTTCATAAAACCATTCATGGATTCTTCTTTAAGTCTTGAATTGAATATTTCTCTACATATGCTTTGAATGACATCAATAAGTTTAACCTCAAAAGGTAGTTCAAATATTGGAAAGTTCATGGCATTAGCTAGCTCTATAACTTCTTTTGGTGTTTCTTTTATATACCGCCCCACGTTGATTACTAGCCCTGAAAGATTTCTCGCTTCTATATCTTTCACCAATTTAATGAGTGCCTTTGTATCGTTTTTAATTGATACTCCAGTTATAAATAGTAGCTCTCCACCTTTAACCCAATCTGCCACATCATCCAATTCTATAACATGGGCCCATGTTATTATTCTTTTAATTCCACCGTTTCCTGCTACCAATTTAATTTTTTCTAAGTGTGACAACTTAACCATTTCTTCACAGGTTAAGAACATTTATTTTCACCTTCAATTTCTTCAAGTCGTAATTCCATGTTCATTATCATAGTCCTTCCTTCCTTTATTATCCTTTTATTATATTCAACTTATTAATGTTTTCTCATATTATATTTTATTTATTATACCATATTTTTAGATTTTCTTAGTATATCCCGATTAAAAATTATAAATTCAGGTTCAGTATTAATGAACTAGATTGATATTTCCCCTCACCTTAAACCTACACAAAATGCGATATTCAAAACTATAGAAACGCATATAATTCATATATTATATATATTGATATAAATTGATAAAATACTAATTAGCATTGTAACTGAGAATGAATAATACTATATTTTTAGAATATAGTATTATGAACTATAAAAATAGGGATACCTTTCTTTTTTCTGCGTTTGTCGAGAAATAATATTTATATAGGGGATGATCATATTAATTTTAAATTAACTGCGGAACAAGAACTAATTAAAAGTACTGTTCGAAAATTTGCTGAAACAAAAATAGAACCAATTGCATTTCAATTAGATGAGAAGAATATCTTTCCTGAAAAAATTGTAAAGGAAATGGGTCAATTATCTATAATGGGAATTCCATATCCATTAAAATATGGAGGTTCTGGTAAAGATATAATAAGTTATGCCATTGCAGTAGAAGAATTGTCCAGGGTTGATGCAGGCGTTGGTGTTATTTTATCTGCACATGTGTCACTGGGATCTTGGCCAATTATGGAATTTGGAACAGAAAAACAAAAAGAAAAATATCTTACTCCACTAGCTTCTGGAGAAAAACTTGGTGCTTTCGGCCTAACGGAAGAAAATGCCGGTAGTGATGCTAGTAAAACAGAAACCACAGCTGTTTTAAATGGTGATCATTATATTATTAATGGCGCTAAAATATTCATCACAAACGGTGGGTATGCGGATATTAATATAGTATTTGCGGTTACAACACCAGGAATTGGTACCAAAGGAATTAGTGCCTTTATTGTCGAGAGTAACTTAGAAGGTTTCACCATTGGAACACATTACAATAAAATGGGTATTCGTTCTTCGGCCACTGCAGAACTACTCTTTCGCGATGTAAAAGTACCTGTAGAGAACCTACTTGGAAAAGAAGGACAAGGTTTTAAAATTGCTATGCAAACCTTAGAGGGTGGGCGAATCGGTATTGCGTCGCAAGCATTAGGGCTTGCCCAAGGAGCTTATGAAAAGGCACTAAATTACTCTAAAGAACGGATTCAATTTAGTAAACCAATCTCCGCTCAACAGGTTATTGCATTTAAACTTGCAGATATGGCCACTAAAATCCGTGCTGCCCGCTTTATGGTATACAGTGCTGCTTCACTAAAACAAGAACATGAATCCTATGGAACAGAATCTGCCATGGCGAAATTGTATGCTTCCGATATTTGCCTTGAAGTTGTTAATGATGCTGTTCAAATCTATGGTGGTTATGGTTATATCAAGGGATTCGCCGTAGAACGTATGTATCGCGATGCTAAAATTTGTACAATTTATGAGGGAACAAATGAAATTCAAAGGTTAATTATTGCTCATTCCATTTTGGAAAGTCCTAAGAAAACTCCTCAAGATATATCTAATGCTGCAGCAGTTAAACCATCTACAAAAACTACAACAGAAAAACGAAAGGGCATTATTATAAAAGATGGAACTGCAAAAGAAAAGATAACTGCATTGCTAAAGTATCTTAAAATTGAAAATGTCAAAAGCCAAAACAACTCAATTGTTCATCTAGGTGGGAGCATTACCGAGGCTGATAAAGTATGCAGTATAGGTCGTGGC
>DHIM01000159.1:37254-40109 GCA_002403785.1 Clostridium sp. UBA4746 | reverse complement strand
GTATGCAGTATAGGTCGTGGCCTTAATTCAAAACAAGACCTACCTCTCATACAAACACTCGCCGATGTTATGGGGGCTGAAGTTGGTTGTTCAAGGCCTATGGCTGAAGAAAATGAATGGTTACCCCTCGATCGGTATGTTGGCATATCCGGACAAAAATTTAAAGGATCATTGTATTTCGCAATCGGTATATCCGGTCAGGTTCAGCATGTTCGTGGTATTCTCGAAGCCAAGATCATTGTTGCTATTAACACCGATGTAAAAGCTCCAATATTTTTACATTCCGATTATGGTATTGTAGGTGATTTATATGAAATTGTGCCACTACTCACTAAGATGTTAAATGAAGAGTAGGAATAAAAAATATAACGAAAATTACAGTAATTGATCTGATTATTGTAGAAAAGTAAAATACTTGAGAGGCAAAATGTGGGTCACTATCATATTGGATTACAAATAAAAGTGAATTTACTTCAATGGAAGCAGCTGTTGATATTACAGCTATCTCAGCTGCCATACCCTTTAATTAAATAAAACAAACATTTTTATACCAAGTAAACTAATTTTAAAGCTATAGCTTTATCTATTTTAATGACAAGCCAACTTTAAAATAATGAAATTATAATTACTTGTCTATATTACACAAGTGTTCAATCTTATGGATTTAATCCCTAAAAATTCTTAACTACCTTGTCAATAATGAGACTATATCATAAAACTTAGAAAATGATAAAGAATTATAGCATACGCCATTTCATCACTGTAGTCAGCTTGATGTTCTAAAATTTTCTCCTTTCAAATTTTCTAAATATTCTATATAATGAATACTAATACTATTCTATATTCAAAATATAGTATTACATTTAATAATTTTATATATTTGAGATAAAGGAGGACAAGTTACTTAAGGAAATATCAATTTTACTAATAATACATATTACATAAAATATTTTTACGTAATTGTAATAATCAAGACATAATCAAAGTTTAATTAAGAAAGGAAAGATATTATGAATATTTGGAAGAAAAAAACTCTAGCACAGATGCTACATTCCGCTGAGAAATCTGATTTAAAAAAGAATCTTACTGCATTTGATCTTGCAGCACTTGGAATAGGTGCTGTTGTCGGAACAGGAATTTTTGTTTCAACAGGTGTTGGTGCTCATTTAGCAGGACCTGCAGTTGTTTTATCATTTGTCGTGGCAGCAATAATAAGTGGACTTTGTGCTCTTACTTATGCTGAACTCGCTACTATGTTCCCAGTTGCGGGCAGTACTTATTCATATTCCTATGTTGCTTTTGGAGAATTAATAGCCTGGATTATAGGCTGGGACTTAATGCTTGAGTATTTAGTTTCGTCAGCTGCTGTTGCATCTGGTTGGTCAGGAACATTTATAGGACTATTAAGTTCTGCGGGAATAAATTTACCTAAAGCAATAACTAGCACACCTGCTACAGGTGGAATTGTTGATTTACCTGCTATCATTATAACAATGCTTGTAACATGGATATTATTTGTAGGCATAAAAGAAAGTGCTAAACTAAACAATAAAATTGTTATGGTAAAAGTTGGCGTAATTATTTTATTTATAGCGCTTGGCGTGTTCCATATTAATTTAGTTAACTATAAACCATTCGCTCCATTTGGATGGAATGGTGTTATGGCAGGGGCTTCAATTATATTCTTTGCTTATATCGGTTTTGATGCAGTTTCAACTGCTGCAGAAGAAACTATAAGCCCAAAGAGAGATGTACCTAAAGGTCTTGCTATATGCCTAGCAGTAGTAATTGTACTTTACATTGCAGTTGCACTTGTTATAACGGGTATGGTTCCATATAAAGAAATAAGTGAGAATAATGCTGTTCCAGGTGCACTTGCACGATTTGGTATTAACTGGGGAGCTGCTCTAGTTGGAACCGGTGCAGTTATAGGTATGATTTCAACACTTATTGTAATGCTTTATGGACAAATTAGAGTATTTATGGTTATGTCAAGAGACGGTTTATTACCAAAGATGTTCTCAAAGGTACATGCTGTACACAAAACCCCTACTCTTTGCACGATAATCACAGGTACTATTGCTGCGGTAATGGCCGGGTTTTTACCGTTAGATGAAATAATAAAACTATGCAATATAGGTACATTATTTGCATTCGTTCTTGTTTCAATAGGGGTTATAGTACTTAGAAAAACTATGGCAAATGTTGAAAGAAAGTTTAAATGCCCATGGGTACCAGTTTTACCTATCGTATCTGCACTAGCATGTGTCTATCTAATGTCAGCTTTACCTTTAGTAACGTGGATTAGATTTGTAAGTTGGTTAATAATTGGAATAATAATCTATTTCATGTATGGTAGACATCATAGTATACTTCAAAAAGAAGAACCAAAATAAAAAATATAAATCATTATATTAAAAAAGACTACCGGATAAACTGGTAGCCTTTTTTTTAAATGTCCATCATTTAATGAAACTTAATGAATCTAAAACCTAACATAACAAAACTTCTTTCTTTAATATTACTTATTAAATTATTTGTTGTTTTTATCTTCTAAATTTCTATATTTCTGAATTAGTTCCTTCTTAACAAACCATAATTCTTTAGATAGATCCACAAAGTATTTATGAGGATTAGAAAATCTCCTAACTTCCTCCCATATGCTGTCTACTTGAGTTTTACAATATTCTCTAATCTCTTCTATAGTTGGTAATGCATATACACATTCCCCCTTAACAAAAATTGGCTCTTGAAGTTTTTTAGCGTAGAAATTAGTAACTTTCTTCTTCTTCCAAATTAGAACTGGATCGAAAATTGTATATGATTTTGTTTCATCTATAACTTCGCCCGCCAAT
>DHIM01000159.1:13282-37122 GCA_002403785.1 Clostridium sp. UBA4746 | reverse complement strand
AATTTTTTTTTTTTTTTTTTTCATCTATCCCTCCCCCCGCCAATGTGATAACATCGGCAATTGCCTTATGTGTATCTTTATCATATAATCTCCAACACATTTTATATCCTGGATTAATAATTTTCTCTTCACTTTCACTTAGTTTTATTCTTGAAACAACTTCTCCTTCTTCTTCTACAGCCACTAATTTGTAAACACCACCAAATACTGGTTCTGATTTTGCAGTTACTAATCTTTCACCAACACCAAATATATCTATTTTAGCGTCCTGATTTAATAATTCAGTTATAATAAATTCATCTAAACTGTTAGAGGCTATTATTTTGCAATCTGTAAGTCCTGCCTCATCAAGCATAATTCTTACTTTCTTAGAAAGATAGGCAAGATCTCCACTATCAAGTCTAATTCCTTTCAACCTTTTTCCAACTGGCTCTAATACATTGCGAGAAGCCTTAATAGCATTTGGTATACCACTTTTTATAACATTATAAGTATCAACAAGTAATGTACATGTATCAGGATATGTTTTTGCATAGGTCTCAAATGCTTTATATTCATCTCCAAAGAATTGTACCCAAGAGTGTGCCATTGTACCAGTAGCAGGTATTGCATATAATTTTTCAGCTATAGTTGTAGCTGTTCCACTTACGCCTCCGATATATGAAGCTCTCGCTCCCATTATTGCTCCATCAGCACCATGAGTTCTTCTTGCTCCAAGTTCTAAAACCGGTCTTCCTTGTGAAGCTCTTACTATTCTGTTAGCCTTAGTAGCTATTAGGCTCTGGTGATTAATTGTTAGTAATAACATAGTCTCTACAAGTTGTGCTTCAATAACCTTTGACTTAATTGTTACAAGTGCTTCACCGGGAAATACCACTGTCCCTTCTGGAATTGCGTATATATCTCCTGAAAATTTAAATGTTAGTAGATATTCTAAAAATTCCTCTGATAAGACACCCTTGCTTCTTAAAAAATCGACATCACATTCAGTAAAATTTAAATTTTTAACAAACTTTACAAGCTGTTCTAGTCCTGCTACTATTGAGAAACCTGCTCCATCTGGGTTTTTTCTGTAAAACATATCAAAATACACAATCGTATCTGAAAATCCATTCACAAAATAGCCATTTGACATTGTTAATTCATAAAAGTCCATTAGCATCGAAAGATTTCTTTCCTCTTTAATATTAAAATTGTTATTTACGTCGTTCATTTACATCTTTCCCCTTTAAATTAATTATTTTCTGGCTTTCTCTAAGCAATTGCTACTTTTAAACATTCGCTATTTTGACTATCCTCACTTTTAAATTTAAGTATAATATTTATTATATAATTAGTAACATCTTTAATTGGTCTTCTACTAAATGTTTGGCTTTCCGAGCTATAATGTCTTATTACTTGGATTTCCGAACTAAATGAATTCGTTGTTATCGTAAATGCAATAGTCTTTTTAAATAAGTCTCCTGTATCAACAAGGAATATTAAATCCATACTGTATTCTTTATACTCGTTGCCTTCAATATAAACTTTTCTATTGTCATCCTTAGCAATTCCATAAAGACTATTTATTCTGTTATCATTTATCAATTCATTTAATATTGTTATCATATAATAATTCATCATATATCCTCTCACCCATATTTAGTATTATAATGGTACAAAGGGTTGTTAAAAAAACTTACTTCTTAATTTTTCGATCATAATTGTATAAAAAAGGATGCTCTCTTACTTTTACAAGAAAACATCCTTTTAAATTATAGATTATACACTACTATTTATTTTATTGTATCGACTACCTCTATACCATTGGACTTCATTTCCCAAAGAGATATAACTTTCATTAAATCACCATCATGAGTTCCAAAATCAAAGGTTTCCACTGAGTCTATTGGTACAATAATTCTTCTATCTAGGTTCTTTTCGTTAAAATAAGTTTTTAATGTTTCTGTAAAATGCTTAACACAAATATCCGTTGAGCACCCTTCTATAATGTAATTTTCAATTTGCGACTCATTTTCATGGAGCCATACCTTAAATTCTGGTGCATGAAACCCATTAGTGCTATTCTTATGTATTATTGTGGTATTACTATGTAGCGTAGCTCCACGATTTAATGAAGGGATAAGCTCTGCTTCTTCACTATTTTTTACGCAATGCCTTGCGTAAGTTTTAAACTCTGTGGAATCTTCATCATGTTGTTCTAAAAAGAATACCTTCTTATAACCAAGTGTTCTCTCATTTATAGATACAACATTATCTATAATTTTTTCAACTCTTGGTGAAGACATTATCCCTGCATGGACAAATCCGTTTACCATGTCCACAACTATTAAAGCTGTTTTTTCTTTTGGAAGGTCTGCTAAATTAACTACTTTACCCTTTATTTCATTTTGCATATCAAATATTTTATTTATTAGTAGATTTATCATAAATCATTCCCCCTCATAATATTATTAATTATTCATCCATAAAACTATGTTCCCAATTTTCATTAAACATATAACATGTTGCAGGTCTTCCAGCAGTTGTTTTTTCCTTTTCGGTTTCTATAACCATTTTTTTAATTTTTCTTCTAAAGTTAGCTCTTGATAAAGGTTTTCCTGAGTGAAGAATTGCTTCATATAATTTTTGAGCTTCTCTTAACGTAAAATATTTTGGAAGTAATGAAAAAGCTATGGGCGTATATTCTATTTTGTTTTTCAATCTCTCTAATGCACAATATACTTCATCAATATGGTCAAAAGCAAGTTCATCCGTACTCCAGCCAAGTGGCTGATAAGATGGTACTTTAATTGAAATAATGCCATTTTTAACAAATTTCTCAGTCACAAGATATCCTATCTTAACCTCACCGTCATCAGACTTAAATGTCAAATTATACATATCAACTCTCTCTATTCCTGAATTGTTTGTTGATATAAACTCTTTTCTTACCGTAAACCATTGTGCATAAGTAGCGTCATCTCCCGCTCTGGGTTTGATATTAGTTTTATCAGCTAATGCTAAAAATGCTATTGATATTACCCTCATTCTTGGATCTCTTTTTACTACATCACCGAAAGTTTTTAATTGTTCAAAATATACACTTTCAATATTAGTCTCTTCTTTTAATTCCCTATAACAAGCAGTGCTTAATGCCTCATCGATATTTACAAATCCTCCTGGAATTGCATAACATCCCATGTACGGATGGTCTCCCCTTTTTATTAAAAGCATTTTAAGTGCTTTATCAGGATCTTTTCCATCTATCAGTACATCATCTACCGTAAAAAGTAACATATCCACTGTATTAGATGGTCTATCATAATCTCCCGGTATATAACTATCTAAAAATTCCTTTTCGGTTAATCCATTTTTATTTTTTATATCCATGTTCCTCATAATCATTATTCCTTTCTTATTTGTTATTATTATGACTATGTGCAGCTATTAATTCTTATACTTCTCTAATACTTTTACCTTAGCACCATTACAGTACAAAGTCAACTAGTTTATGTATGTGATTTATTAGATTACATTTTTAGCTATAAAAACAACTTAAAATACCGTAAAGTTCTAACACCTACGGTATTCAACTAATTTATTCTGTTTTTATTGTATTAAGATATAAATTGAAGTTAGTGTATCGTTTTAGAGAGTTCGTATCTTTTTTTATAAACTCCCAAGTATCCTTAAATTCTCCAGTTAGCGCAAACTCTGTGTTATTCATAAATTCAATAAAATTAACAGGTTTAATTACAAACCTATCTTCAAATTTCTCAGAATACATACGTTTTTCCTCTGGGCATACACTTTGCTTGTTATGAATTACGTGTTCCAAATTAGAAGAAAAGAAATATATTCCATAAGGCAAACTAACATATACCGTTTTTGTAGCAGATAATTTACTAAGTATTTGTGATTTTTGTTTATTTCGTCTTTTTATATTATCTATATTTTTAGCATATATATTCTGTGTATTATACTCAATATTTTCAACATCTTTTTTTAAAACTAAGTCGTCACTAATATATGCACCATCTGTATCTACTAAATGAATTACATTCAAAATATCTGTCTTTTTGTATATATTACCATCTATAAATTCTTTTATATAATTTGTAATTTTATTATGTATATTACTTGCATTAACCCCATTTCGCGTTGTAATATCACCATTAATAATTTTAAATCTTACAATTTTATCTTTTTCAATAATTTTAGAGAGCACTAAAGCTAATGAGTTTTTATCGGTAAAACCTTCAACAATAAATAAAACTATCTTCTTACTCTTCCCCAAAAATGTCACCTGCTTTTCTAAAGGCATGTGCAATTTCAAAACTATTTGTTTCCTCGTATATGCACTCATTAAGTCCACCCAAATCAACGCCACGTAAATATACATTTCTAAGATTATTGTTACTCTTTATATTAGTTATTCTTATAAATCTATTTTGGGGATTGGCTGTGCTAAATACTAATGATTCCTTCTCAAGCATTTCTAATGCGCGTAGGTTATGCGACGTAAATATAAACTGTCCTTTACCTTCTTGCTCAATTATTTTTAATAATTCACCTAATAAATATTCAAATATACCTGCATCAAGCTCATCAACTATTAAACAAATTGATGGATTATTAAACATAGATATCAATGTACTTAGAATAGAGATTATCTTTTTTATACCCTCCGATTCATATTTAAGAGGAATTTTTATATCCTTTTTAATTGAAAGTAACTGTATCCTAATCATTTCTTTTCCATTCTTAGATAATTCATTTCCTAAGTTATTAATTTCTAATTGTAAGTTAGGAATAATAGTACTTAACACAACATTTAACTGTTTTATAATTTTCGCAGCTATATCATATCTTTTTTTATCTATATTAGATGTACCCAATAAATTAATAGCAATATCTCCACTAGTTACACCCTCATTACTTTCCATTCTAAAGCTTAAGGGCATAAAATTGAGGCTTATAGTAGCTGAATGTTCATTTGTTATTACAAATAAATTCACTCTAGCAAAACGTTTTATAGCATTAATAATAAAAAAGTAATCTAGATTTGTAGAATTGCTTTTAAATATCTCTTCCAAGCTATCATTAAAGATAAAAGATGTCTTTTCCTTAATTGATAGTCTTTTGCATACTTCAAGATTGAATTCATTTTCTTTATTATTTTTTGTTAATTCATTATAACGCAATTTTGGCAAAATAGAAGCATGCTCTGAATCTATAGCATATTCTATTATATCAATTTTTCTTTTTTTATTTTCTTCATCTATTTGAGAATAACTTAATTTCTCATTATATAATTCTGCTCCATCGTCTTTTTTTCTTAAAGAGAATTCATAATACACTAAAAATTTTTGTTCTTTTCTTTCAACGTAGAAAACAAATTTCAGTGTCGCTTTATCTTCTAATTCGTGTATATAGTTTTTAATATCATCTGGCAATTTTTCACCACTTGCGATTATCTTAAACAACCTAAAAGCTTCTATAATTGTTGTTTTACCCGAACCATTTTGTCCATAAATTCCAACTATATCTGACTTCCCAGTATAGTAACTTTTTTTTCTATAACCTAATAAATCAATAGTTCCCTTTTGTATATTCCTAAAACCCTCTAATTCGATACTTTGTATTCTAATAATTGTTTCTCTCATAAAACTCACTCCCATATATGCAAATAATATGTTAACTGCTGTAAAGTATTAATATATTTTATTAAATTGATACAAAATGTTTCTTTTTTCTTTGTTTTTTAATATTATATCACATTTATATTATATTATTCATAATAATGTATATTAGCAGAGTTAAAATACTATCTATTTTATAGAGGAAATGCCATATTTATGTAGAATAGTATAATATAATACGTTTACAGAGGAGGATATGGATGCACAAATTTAAAAATATTATATCATTGACTCTTGCTTTATTGGTTGCAGGGTCAATAGGTATTGGCAGTAATAATGTACAAGCTAAGGTAATTACGTCCAAAACGAAAAGTGTTGCACTAGTTGCAAATAAAAATAAGCTTACAGGAACTAATATTGTAAGCTATGCAAACCAATTTATTGGTACACCATATAAACGTAGTGGTACTACCTCAAAGGGGTTTGATTGCTCCGGTTTTACTATGTATGTTTATAATCGATTTAATATAAAATTGCCGCGCGTTGCAAAAAATCAAACATCAAAAGGCACAGTAGTTAAAAAGTCTGCCTTAAAGACAGGTGATTTAATATTTTTCGGAAAACCAATAAGTCACGTTGGCATATATGTGGGTAATGGCAAGTTTATACACTCTCCTAAGCCCGGATCAAAAATTAAAATTTTAGAACTAAAATATATGCCAGGTTATAATACAGCCAGAAGAATAACATCTAAGTAAAAAACAAAAGCAAGTGATAATTTGTAATTATCGCTTGCTCCTCAAACTACTAACATAAGTTAAAGTTTGTTATTTATAGTTTAAAATTCACTCAAAGTTATTTACTTAACAAACGTTCCATCATCAATTTCTTTAAAGGCTTGCTTAAGTTCCGCTTGTGTATTCATTACAATAGGACCGCCCCATGCAATTGGTTCATTTAATTTAACTCCTGAAAACAGAAGGAACCGAAGCCCTTTTTCTGATGCTCTCGCTACTAACTCCTCACCATTATTAAAAAGCACTGCCCTTTTACTAGAAAGCAAATTCTCATCAGAATTTTCAAATAAGCCTTCACCTTCCACAATATATATAAACAAATTTGTGTCTTTAATAGTCTCTAATTGCCATTGTGCTCCAGCTTTCATATCTACGTCCAAAAATAACATTTTTACGTATTCACCTTGAACCGCCCCTGTATTCCCTCTATACTGTCCAGAAATAATCCGAATACTGCAACCCTTCTCCTCAATTATAGGAACCATATCTGCTCTGATATCTCTGTATTTAGGCGTTACCATTTTATCTTTGCGTGGTAAATTAAGCCAAAGCTGAACACCTAACATTCTCTCACACGATTGTGGCATTTCTTGGTGGAGTATACCACTACCGGCTGTCATCCATTGACAACAACCATCTAATATATTCCCTTTATTACCTATATTATCCATATGTTCTATGTCTCCACTTATTAGATAAGTAACCGTTTCAATTCCCCTATGAGGGTGCCATGGAAACCCTTTGGTATAATCATCTGAGTCATAAGAGTCAAAAGCATCTAACATTAAAAATGGATCAAATTCTTTGACATCTGGTGCACTAATCACCCTAACAAGTTTGACTCCAGCTCCATCATGTTGGGTGGTTCCAGTTACTACCCTACGTATTGTCCTAGTTTTCATAATATTCTTCCTCCCAACTTAATTTTATGATTGTTATATTATATATTTTACTTTTTGAGTAGATTCTCAATATCAGTTTTTATCTTTAACGGTACTACTGTTGGTGCATATCTCTTAATCACATTTCCATCTGAATCTATTAAAAACTTTGTAAAATTCCATTTTATTTTTTCACTTATAAAGCCCTTTTTTTCATGCTTTAAATATTTGTATAAAGGATGTGCATTTTGTCCATTTACCTCTATCTTTTCAAACATAGTAAAACTAACTCCATAGTTTAATAGACAAAACTGCTGAATTTCTTCATTACTTCCTGAATCTTGCTTTGCGAATTGATTACAAGGGAATCCTAATATTTCAAAATCTTGTTCTTTGTATTTCTCATATAATTCTTCAAGCCCTTTAAACTGAGGTGTTAGTCCGCACTTACTTGCAGTGTTTACAACTAAAATAACTTTGCCTTTAAATTCATCCATTTTTATTTCTTTACCATCCATTTCTTTTGCGGAATAATCATAAAACTTCATATAAATTACTTCCTTTCTTCAATATCTAATGTAGAACTCGCTCTGCAGATTCATTTTACACAATTCATATTGTATTCAACTGATAAAAATTGGTGCACTATTTCTCAGATCCAATATAAGTGTTATTTCCTCTTTTTTCTTTCACAAGCTCCTTTAATATATACCTTATTCACAGCGAAAACCTTCCTTTATATATTCACAATTGCTCAATATTAAATTAACTTTTTATTCCTTATCAGACTTTAAAATTAAGCTGAGCTCATCAATAGCTGAAATCATTCTCTTAGCCTTTTTTGATTTTAGTCCCCCAACAACTACTTCGTTAACTCTGTCATTAATGCAAGCTACATCAATACACTTTAAGCATTCATTAGATATAGATAATTCAACCATTCTTCTATTTTCTTTTGGTATTTTCCGCAAAATATATCCTCTATTTACAAGTTGATCTACTATCCTTGAAACTGAACTTTTAGGAAACTCTATTTTTTCACTAAGTTCATTAAGAGACAAAGTTTTATTTTCATATAACTCAAACATAATCATCATTTCAGGTACGGTAATTTCAAACTCGCAAGCAATAGATTTTAAACGCCCTTGAATAGATTTAAATAGAGATATTAATTTTTCAGCGCAACTGCCTGAATAGCACATAATGACACTTCCTTCTACAGATGAAATAATTCCTTAACCGATATATCTGGATGATGATAACGACCTCTTTTTATTGTTACTTTTTTATATTGAATTGATTTTTGTGGACACCATTGCATACAAGCAACACATTGCTCACATTTATGTTGCCACTTTGGTTTGCCTTCGTTCATTTTTATATTATCCGCAGGACACACCTTTAAGCATGTACCACAACCATTACACTTTTCGTCTGTCCAGAAATCTTTATCTTTTTCATAAGGCTTAAAACTACTATAAATCATACCACCAATAGTCTTCATTAAATTTTCGCCTATTCCACTAATTTCAACTATTTCATTATTATTTATACTCCTTACAATTCTAGTGATTTTTTCTTTTTCATTAAGAAAACATTTTTTTTGCTTTTTCTCCGAATAAGGTGGGTAAATCACTTGATAATTTCCTGGCATCTTCATTTTAAATGCTGCGCTAAGTTTAATACCCTTGTTAATTAATAACTTTTCTAGTTGTGAAATAGAAGCTCCCGCCGCTGCTCCAAAGGTTACAACAGTATAAACATATGCATCCTCTGGAATTTTAACATTTTCTATAAACTCTTTAACTAAAAGAGGCATTCCAGAAGCATATACTGGAAAAACAAACCCGACTTTATTTGATTCTGCGTTATTTATCTCCATGTTATTTTTAGAAATTTGTATGATTTCTGTATCTTTTAATCCAGCTGCAATATCCTTTGCTACCTTTAAAGAATTACCTGTACCACTAAAACAGTAAATTGTTGTCTTCATAAAAAACACTCCTATACTCAATATTTTTTAATAAAACAATTCCACTTGAAACTATTCCATTATATATAATACTATTATAACTCATTGTTAATGTCAAATTGTTAACAAATCTAAAACGCACTTAATCTTTAAGTACGTTTTAGAATTAAATAATATTATTCTTGCATCTCTATATAAAAGTATTAAACTTTTTAAGAATCCTAAATATAAGATCTGAAAACCAATAATAAATAATGTTACATACTTATGAAAGTATGAATAATATAATGGGCGTCATTCTAATTTAATTACCTCTATTTGTTTCCAAAAGCAAGGAATTAACACTAAGTTTAAAGAATATACTATTATGTATATATTAATTTGGAGGTCATAGAATATCAAGAATTGATATTCTTACGGAGCAAGTAATTACTTTTGCAATTAATAAACCTGGATTTGCAGCTTCTTATACTGGTGAAGGAGTCTTTAATGACCTATCGATGTTGTATTGAGCCCTGATGATGCTATGTATATCTTAGACTTTGTAGTTACTCCTGAGAATAAACCTGATGAGTTATATGGAAAATAACTAAAATACGTCTATAAAAATTCAAAAATTTTCAAGAGAACATAACCATATTATAGTATAATATGCTACAGATACTATAATGAGCACAACAGCAAATAACTGTTTGTATTTATAATAAATATTGGAGGGGATTATTGTGAAAGGTAAATTTTATTTAGGTATCATATTCATACTAATTGGTATTAGCGTAGTATTTAAACAACTAGGGCTTTGGGATTTGAGTAACTTTATATCAACTTGGTGGCCACTTTTACTAATAGGTGCTGGAACACGTCAGTTAAGTAGAAACCCTATATCTAAAACTTCAGGTATTACATTGCTTTCGCTTGGTATATTATTTCAGTTGCGAGAACTCAATATTATTAATGTTAGCCTAATGAGATTTTTTTGGCCTGCCATAATTATAGCTATTGGTGTATCAATGTTATTGCCTAGGTCTTCAAAAAAAGAAAATTATGAATTTAGTAAAAAAGAAGTTGACCAAGATGTGGTAGATAATTTAGCAGTTTTCTCAGGTGTAAATACTAGAAATAACTCTAAAAACTTTAGAGGTGGTAGCCTCATTGCTATTTTTGGTGGTATTGACATAGATTTGAGTAATGCTAGTCTTCTAAATGAAGGTGCACGAATGGATGTAACAGCAGCTTTTGGTGGAGTAAACATAATAGTTCCTAAAGATTGGACGGTTGTAGTAAAGGGCATTCCTATCTTCGGTGGATGGTCCAATAAAACTAACAGCAAAAATTATGTTAATCCGGATGCACCAGTTTTAACTTTGCATTGTTTTGTAGCCTTTGGTGGTTTAGAAATAAAAAACTTAGATGGTCATATTTAAGTAAAATAGCTAATAATTTAAGAATACAGAACTTTTCTTTTGAAGAAAAATTCTGTATCCTTTTTTTGTAAACCAAATCTTATTTAGACATGAAGTCTTTACCTCGGTGCATGTCAACTTCCTCTACTTTTATTACCTTTAGAGAATCACTAACATCTTTTTCCAAGGCTAACTTTCCATATTTATTCACTTCATTTTTATCTTTTGGACCATGTCTAAGTGAAGCTGCGCCACCTATACATCCTCCGGTACAAGCCATTCCTTCTATAAAGTTACCGTTTGATCTATTAAATTTTAATAATTTCAAAGCTTTATCACATTCAATAAGACCATCGCAACTTATAGGTTTAAATTCAACTGAAACATTTTTAGAATCAACCAAGTGTTTTACTGCTTCGGTAAGACCACCTGATTTAGCAAAAATTCTCCCATAAAAAGAAGCATTATTTAAGGGAAGTTCCGCGCACTCATTAATATTTATTTCAAAAGCGTCAAGCATTGCCTGAAGCTCTTCAAAAGTCAATACATAATCAGTAATGCCTTTTAAATCTTCTTGCTTTATTTCCATTTTTTTAGCTGTACAAGGTCCTATAAATACAATTTTAGCTAAAGGATCTGTATTTTTAATTAGTTTAGAAATTGCAATCATCGGAGAAACTGTGCTTGAAACATGTTTACCTAGCTCAGGGTAATTTTTCTTAATGTAGCTCACAAAAGCCGGGCAACAAGAACTTGTCATTGTTTTTAGTTCTTCAATGGTTTCTATAAATTCTTTTGTTTCATTTTCTACAACCATATCTGCACCGATGGCAACTTCTATAACATCATGAAAGCCCATTTTTTTTATACCTGAAACTACTTGTCCAATTTTGACATCAGTGAATTGACTAGCAATTGCAGGTGCAATGACAGCATATACATGCATACTATCGTCTTCTTTTGATTCTAATAATTTATTAGTAACATCTACTACTGAAGATTTATCCATAATTGCACCGAAAGGACATTGGTATACACAAGCACCACATTGTATACATTTATCATTATCTATTACTGCCTTTTTATCTTCATCAATACTTAAAGCTCCAGCACTGCAAGCTCTACGACAAGGTCTCATAACATCAGAAATTGCATTATACGGGCAAGCAGTTTTGCATTTACCACATTCAATACATTTATTTGTATCAATGTAAGATCTTCGATTTATAGAGTGGATTGCACCCACAGGACATACTTGAATACATTTGTGTGTTATACAACCTCTACAGGCTTCAGTCACCGTAAAACGTTGGATTGGGCATTCATCACAGGCAATATTTATTACTTCAATAACATTTTTATTTTTTTTATTTCCACCCATTACAAGTTTTATTCGCTCTCCAATAATTGCTCTTTCCTTATGAATGCAACAACGTGTTTTTGCTTTAGGTCCTGGGACAAGAACTTTAAATAGATTTTTTTGTTCTTTTTTTAGAGTTCCTTTAATACAAAGTTTAACTACTTCTTTTATTACATCGTATTTTATCTCCTGTATATCATTATCAAAATCTGCCAAATTTATCACTTCTCCTATTTTTATAATATTAAGCTATAAATATCAAAATTTAATTTTTTAAAAAACAGAAAAAGATATTTACTTACTCTCATTAAGAATGTTTTCATATATTACTCCTAATAACAGTTTTAATTACATTAAAATAATATCACGTTGTTAACAAATCAGCAAGTGGGCCCCTTAGGTACCCACTTGAATGACAGTTATGTATATATTTGAAAATTTAACTAAATAATAAAGTTTAAAGCCTTTGTCAGACTTGCCACAATATTAATGAGTTTTACACTTAAAATAATCTTCCTTGCAATCACTGGGTCCATTACCATTTTAAAAGTTATGAAAACTTAAAGAACTATATTTAAAATTCTACCCACACCAAACGATACTCTTCATTAAATGATATTAAAGGGGAAAAGGAGTAAATTTCTTTATGAAATTCACTCCCTTTTATATTACTAACATGTTATTTTATTGAAAACTTAAATATAGTTGAGTTCTTATACTCATCCCCTACCCTTAATATTGGGGAAGGAAAATGTTTATGTTTTAATGAGTTAGGAAAGTATTGAGTTTCAAAACATAGCCCACTATTTTTCGAATAATTAGCGCCATTTTTGCAGTTCTTACTTTCATATATAAAATTACCAGTATAAAATTGTATTCCTGGTAAAGTAGTATAGACATCTAAAACTCTTCCACTAGATGCATCAAATGCCTCAGCAGCTTTATCTTTTTTCGAATTCAATATCCAGTTATGGTCATAACCATGTGCAGATTCTATCTGCCCATAATTACTATTTATTCCTGTTTGTACTTGAGTTAACTTTGTAAAATCCATTGGAGTATCAAATACGCTCTCAATTTCACCAGTTGGGAGACTATTTTTATCATTTACCGTAAACTTATTTGCATTAATCATAACCTCATGTTTGAGGATATCTCCTGATCCTTGACCTGATAGATTAAAATATGAATGGTTTGTTAAGTTTACTACAGTATCTTTATCTGTTGTTGCAAAATAATCAATTGTAAGTGCATTATCGTCAGTTAGTGTATATGTGACTTTAACATCGAGATTCCCAGGATAACCTTCCTCGCCGTCACCGCTAAAATAACAGAGATTTAGACATTCATTTTGTCCTTTTGTAGATACCGCTGCTTTCCACACAACCTTATCAAAACCAATAAGTCCCCCGTGGATATGATTTTCACCCTCATTTTTAGTTACCTTATAGTCAGTGCTATTAATTATAAATCTAGCATCTTCAATTCTATTAGCATGTCTGCCTACAATTGCACCAAAATATAGTTTATTTGCACAATAATCATCAAGTTTATCATAACCTAACACAACATCTTCAAGCTTTCCATTACGATCTGGTACTATAATTGATGTTATCGTAGCACCATAATTCATAATTTTAGCACTCATACCATTATTATTACTTAACGTGAAGATGTCAACTTCTTTACCATCTGGCGTTTTCCCATAATTTTTTTTTGTAATACTCATCATTTACCCTCCCTTTCCAAATTTCCTAAAGTAGAATATAGATTACATATTTTTATTTATTAATTACTTGCAATGCTTTTCCTACTACATTATCTACTGTAAATCCAAATTTCTCAAATAAAATTTTTGCTGGTGCAGAAGCTCCAAAATGATCTATTGATATAATGTTTCCCTCAAAGCCTACATACTTGTGCCACCCGAAAGCTGTTCCAGCTTCAACTGCTAATCTTTTAGTGACTTTTTTAGGTAATACACTTTCTTTGTATTCTTCATCTTGTTTCTCAAAAACTTCCCAAGATGGCATGCTAATAACGCTAGCATCAATTCCCTTTTCCTTTAATACCTTAGCTGCTTCATAGATTAATTCAACCTCTGAACCAGTTGCCATTAATATAACATCTGGAACTTTCTTTTCACTTTTTCTTATTACATAGGCTCCTCTTAATGCATCCACTCCACTTTCATCATATAATGGCAGGTTTTGCCTTGAAAGTACTATTGCAGTAGGACCATCTTTCCTATTTATCGCTGAGTACCAAGCAGCTGCAGTTTCTTTAGAGTCCGCAGGCCTGTATACTTCGACATTTGGGATACTCCTTAATGCTGCTAATTGTTCTATTGGTTCATGAGTTGGTCCATCTTCTCCAACTCCTATACTGTCGTGAGTTAATACATACACAACTGGAAGGTTCATTAATGCAGAAAGTCTTATAGATGGTTTCATATAATCCGAGAATATAAAGAAGGTAGATACAAAAATCTTTAGACCTCCATGTACACAAACTCCATTAGCTATAGCTGCCATTGCATGTTCACGTACACCAAAGTGAAGATTTGCACCACTTCTATCTTCCTTTGAAAAATCTCCCTTTCCGCTCATATATGTTTTATTAGATGGTGATAAATCTGCAGAACCACCTATTAAGTTCGGAACTAAATTAGCTAAACGATTTATAACTTCAAAAGATGCAACTCTAGTAGCCTTCTTACCTGTAAACTTCCAGAATTCTTCATCCTTTAATAAATCAACAGATACATCATTTTTGTACCACAAATCCCATTCTGAGGCAAGTTCGGGATATTTTTTCTTGTAATTTTGTAGCAATACATCCCACTCGTTCTCAGCATTTTTTCCACTTTCTATAACATTATTAGAACTTTCTTTTACTTCCTCTGGAACATAGAATTCTTCTTCATAATTCCACTTTAAAAATTCTTTTGTTTTTTTCAAGTTTTCCTTACCTAAAGGCTCTCCATGCGCCGCTGCTGTTCCAACTTTTGGAGATCCGTAACCTATTTGAGTTTTAACTATTACAAGTGTTGGTTTTGATAATTCACTTTTGGCTTCGTTAATAGCAGCATAAATATCCTGTACATTGTTACCATCTTCTACTGTTATAACTTGCCATCCGTAAGCTTTATATCGGGCTCCAACATCCTCTCTAAAAGCAATAGTTGTACTTCCTTCAATAGATATATTATTAGAATCATATAACACAATTAATTTTCCAAGACCAAGAGTACCTGCGAGTGATGCACCTTCAGAAGTTATACCTTCCATCATGTCTCCATCACCAGAAATAACATAAGTAAAATGATTAACTATGTCATATCCAGGTCTATTAAATTTTTTGGCCAAATAACTTTCAGCCAGAGCCATACCTACACCGTTAGCTTGTCCCTGTCCTAATGGTCCTGTTGTTACCTCTACGCCTTTAGTATGGCCGTATTCAGGATGTCCTGGTGTTTTACTTCCCCATTGCCTGAAATTTTGCAAATCTTCAATGGTTAATCCATAGCCATATAGATGAAGAAGTGAATATAATAGCATAGACCCATGACCTGCAGATAAAATAAATCTGTCTCTATCATTCCAATCTGGATTTGATGGATTATGTTTCATAACCTTTGCCCAAAGAGTATAAGCCATAGGAGCTGCTCCCATTGGAAGACCTGGATGACCAGAATTTGCTTTTTCAACACCCTCTGCTGATAATAATCTTATAGTATTTATCGATAAATTATCTACATTCATTATGTGCGCCTCCTTATTATTTACCGAAAGTTTCTTTCCAATCTTTAGCAAATTTTTCTATTCCATTATCTGTTAATGGGTGTTTTATCATTTGTTTAATAATTTTAAGAGGTACTGTAGCAATATGTGAACCTGCAACTGCCGCATCTGTAACATGCATTGGATTTCTTATGCTTGCAGCAATTATTTCAGTATCTATTCCGTGAACTTTAAATATTGTAACAATAGTTCTTATTAAATCCATAGCATTAGCGTTTATATCGTCAAGTCTTCCGATGAAAGGACTTACATAAGCAGCCCCTGCTCTTGCAGCAAGCAATGCTTGTCCTGCACTAAATATTAAAGTTACATTAGTTTTTATTCCTTCTTTTGAAAGTACCTTTACAGCCTTTAAACCATCTTCAGTCATTGGTATTTTAACAATCATGTTTTTATGAATTTTAGCTATTTCTCTTCCTTCTTTTATCATGCCCTTAGAATCTAATGCAATAACTTCTCCACTTATAGGTCCGTCAACAATAGAAGCTATTTCTTTTATAACCTCATTAAAGTCTCTACCTTCTTTTGCTATTAATGATGGATTAGTAGTTACACCACAAATAACACCCATTTCATTAGCTTCACGAATGTCTTCAACATTAGCTGTATCAATAAATAATTTCATATACTTTTCCTCCTCGTAAAAGGTTGGACAAATCATATCCAACCTTTTCTTATTTTTTTATTTTTTTATAATATAAAACAATTTTATCTAGTTGTATCTTTTATAATATCTCTTAAGTTTGTGTTATGATCTATTATAACAGTTTCTATACCAACCATGCGACTCCAATCATAAATTTGATCAACTGTTAACTTTAAAGTAACAACTGTATGATGACCACCACCAGCATAAATCCATGCTTTGACACCATCACTGAAATTTGGTTCTGGCTTCCATACCATCTTAGCTACAGGTAAGTTTGGCATATCATCAGTAGGTTTCACAGCTGTTAATTCGTTAATAATCAAACGATAATTTGTTCCTAGATCAAGCATAGATACTGCAACTCCAGCACCAACGCAGCCATTGAAGATTAAACGAGCTGGATCTTCACGATCACCAATGCCTAATGGTTTAACAACTACACTAGGCTTATCTGAAGCAAATGTTGGATCAACTTCAAGCATATGTGCACCTAGAATTCTTTCATTACCATTACTTAATTCGTACATATAATCTTCCATAAATCCTGTTTTCTCATTACTTGTCATTACCTTAAATAATCTAGACATTGCTGCAGTTTTCCAATCTCCTTCTCCAGCAAATCCATAACCCTCTGCGTTTAATCTTTGAACAGCAAGTCCAGGCAATTGTTTCATGCCATATAGATCTTCAAAATTTGTTGTAAATGCTGTATAATTTCCTGCCTTTAGGAAAGTTCTCAAAGCAATTTCGATTCTAATTTGTTCTTTTACTTGTTTCTCATAAAACTTAGGATCATTTTCGCCTATGTCCATAATGTATATTTTCTTAAATTCTTCGTATGTAACATCAACTTCTTTTTCTGAAACTTTACTTATCTGCATAGTTAAATCACCGATACCAAAGTAATCTACTGTCCAACCAAATTGAATTTGGGCTTCTATTTTATCTCCTTCAGTAACGGCAACATTACGCATGTTATCACCAAAACGAGCAACTTTTATCTCCTGGCTCATAATATAACCAACAGCTACATTCATCCAGTCAGCAATTTCTTGTTTAATCTCATCTTTTTTCCAGTATCCTACAATTACTTTATTATGTTTGTTTAATCTTGCATTAATAAACCCATACTCGCGGTCTCCATGAGCACTTTGATGAAGGTTCATATAATCCATATCAATTGTTTTCCATGGAATATGTTCACTAAATTGTGTTGCCAAATGTAATAGAGGTTTTTGTAATAATTTTGTACCAGCAATCCACATTTTAGCAGGTGAAAATGTATGCATCCAAGTAATTACACCAGCTACCTCATCATTATAGTTTACTTCTTTCATTAAATGTGTAATTTCATCTGCAGATGTTGCTAGTGATTTAAATACTATAGTGTATGGTAATTTCCCACTTTTATTTAAAACGTCTGTAATAATTCGAGAATCCTGTTTTACTTCATCTAAAGCCTCTTGACCATATAAGTTTTGACTACCTACTATAAACCAAAATTCCATCTTTTTATTATCTAACATAATATATTGCCTCCTCATCTTATTTTTTATTTTGACCATAATATGCATTTTTTCCATGTTTACGATTAAAATGTTTATCTAATAAAACTTGATCCATTTTAATATTATGTGGCTTCAGTTGTAATGAATGATATGCCATTTTTGCAACTTCTTCTAGTACTACTGAATTATGAACAGCGTTTTGGGGACTTATGCCCCAAGTAAAAGGTCCATGGTCATTTACGAGTACTCCTGGCACATACCCAGGATTAATATTATTTTTATTAAAAGTTTCAACTACTACATTACCTGTTTGTTTTTCATAGTCTTTAACTATCTCTTCCTCGCTCATTGCCCTAGTTACTGGTATGTCTCCATAAAAATAATCACCATGAGTAGTACCAGCTGCTGGAATAGAAATACCTGCCTGAGCAAAAGAAACAGCCCAAGGAGAATGAGTATGAACTACGCCCCTAATATTTGGAAAGGCTTTGTATAATACTAGATGTGTTGGTGTATCACTTGACGGATTTAATTTACCTTCAACTTTATTTCCTTCCATATCAACAACTACCATATCACTGGCGTCCATTTGCTCGTATTCAACACCACTAGGTTTTATAACTATTAAACCTTTTGCACGATCAATTCCGGAAACATTACCCCAAGTGAAAGTTACCAAATTATATTGAGGTAACAATAAATTTGCTTCCAATACTTGTTGTTTTAATTCCTCTAACATTAATTAACCCTCCTTCGATACAGATTCCTTAATCTTCTTCAAGTATTTCATTACATCATTTGCGCCACGACCAAAGTAATCGTGTAATTTCACATACTCTTTATAAATTGCTTCATAACGCTTCACATTTTCTGGTATTGGTTTTATTGAGTTTTCTTTAAGTCTTGCCATTTGTTTTGAAGCCTCTTGTATTGTATCAAATCCATTAGCTTTTTTTCCTGCTGCAACAGCTGCAAACATTGCAGCTCCAATAGCTGGTGCTTGATGATGCTCAGATATAAACATTTCCTTATTAGTAATATCCGCATATATTTGATTTAGCATCTGATTTCTATGAGGTAATCCTCCACAAACGGTTAAAGTATCGATTGGTACACCATTTTCTTCAAAAGTGTCAATTACCAAACGTTTGCCAAATGCTGTTGCTTCTATTAAACAACGATATATTTCTTCTGGTTTTGTCTCAAGATTCATACCTAATATTAAACCAGTTAAATCTGTATCTACTAGAACAGAACGATTACCATTCCACCAATCTAATGCTATTAATCCACTTTCACCTATTTTTAATTTATTAGCCTTTTGTTCAAGTAGTTGATGAATATTTAAATCTTTATCAGCTGCTTCTTTATAATAACTTTCTGGTACTTGATTTTTTACAAACCATCCGAAAATATCACCAACTGCATTCTGACCAGATTCATAAGCATAAAATCCTGGTACAGCACCGTCCTTAACTACTCCACACATTCCAGGCACTGGTATTTCTTTTTCTCCAAGTGTAATATCACAAGTAGATGTGCCCATAATGTTGAGCATTGTCCTAGGCCTTACAACTCCAGTTGGAGCAACCGAAACGTGAGCATCAACATTTCCGACTGCCACTGCAATTCCTACATTTAAGCCAGTAGCAATAGCTATAGTATCAAGAAGTTGACCCGCTTTAGAACCTACAGGGTAGAACTTAGTACCAATTTTTTCGTCGATTACGTTTTCCATTAATGGATTTAATTCTTTAAAAAATTCATTGCTTGGAAATCCAGTTTCAGCATTCCATATTGCTTTGTAACCTGCTGTAGTTGCATTTTTCATTTTCTTGCCAGTTAACTGCCAAGTCATCCAATCTGTTGCTTCTATGAAACAATCCATGGCTTTGTATACATCAGGTGCTTCTTCAGCTATTTGCATTAGTTTAGGAAATAACCATTCTGAAGAAATTTTGCCACCATAATACTGTAGCCATGGTTCGCTACGTTTTCTTGCGACTTCATTCAATCTCTCTGCTTGATCTTGCGCTGCATGATGTTTCCATAGTTTAACCCATGCATGTGGATTATCATGCCATTCTTTTATATTCATTAAAGGAGTACCATCTTCCTTAACTGGAAGTACCGTGCAAGATGTAAAATCAATTGCTACGCCTATAATGTCATCCTTTGAAATTGTCTTTGTTGCGTCAATAACTGCTTGTTTAACTGTTTCTATAAAACACTCATAATAATCATTTGGATCTTGAAGTGCCCAATTATTACCTAATTTAATTGTAGTTCCAGGTATGGTTTCATCAATTACAGCACTTGGGTAATCTTTTACTGCAGAGGATACAACTTTTCCATTATCTAAGTTTACAACCACTGCCCTTGAAGACAAAGTTCCATAATCTACTCCAACTGTATATTTCGTTGTCATTTTACTGACCCCCCTTTTTAGTAATCGCTTTCAATACAAACTATAGTATTTATTCGTACAAATGTCAATACTTATTTGTTATTCATACGTACTAATTTTAAATATCATTGTGAATAGCCCAATCATCTGATATAATATTCTATGAAATAAATTATTATAGGAGAAAAATATGAAACACAAATATGAAGAAGTAATAGAAAAAATTATTGATTGGGCAGTCACTGAAAAATATAAGCCAAATGAAAAGATTCCAACTGAATCTGAACTAATGTCTCTCTTTAACGTCAGCAGACATACAGTCCGAAGAGCTATAAGCGATTTAAATGCTCAGCAGTATGTATATAGAATACAAGGAAGCGGTATATATCTATCCAATTGGAAACAAAATAGTATTCATTTAAAGAAGAATAAGAATATAGGTGTTCTTACAACTCATATATCTAATTATATATTTCCAGATATAATTAAAGGTATTGAAAATACTCTCTATGCTGAATCTTATTCTCTTTTATTATCATCTACTAGCAATAACATAATGTTTGAAAATATCAATTTAAAAAATTTGTTGGCACATAAAATAGATGGTCTTATATTAGAACCAACAAAAAGTGCGTATCAAATTCATAATCTAGAATATTTAAACAGTATAATATCTCAAAATATTCCTATTGTTATGCTACATGCATCATATTACGAAATCAACGTACCTAGCTTACGTGTTGATGATTTTAATGGTGGAATAATGGCCACTAAGCATTTAATTTCTTTAGGTCACAATAATATAACGGGTATATTTAAAGTTGATGATTCTCAAGGTATCCATAGAATGAATGGGTTTATTACAGAATGTCAAAAAAATGACATTCCACCGTCGAAAAATCAAATTTTAACTTATCTTTCAGAAGAGGTGGAAACTATATTGCCACAACGAATAGAGGCTGTACTCAAATCGGAAAAACGCCCTACAGGTATTTTTTGTTACAATGATGAAATTGCATACATGGTGTTAAACATTGCACTTAAATTAAAATTGAGAATTCCAGGTGACCTATCAATTATCGGCTTTGATGACTCTATGCTCTCAAAAATTATGGATCCCAAACTGACTACCATAACACATCCAAAAGAACAAATGGGTAAGGACGCCGCCAATTTAATTATAAAATTAGTTAATAATAATAATGAATTTGATGAAAGTGATTCTATCTTATATGAACCTAGTCTTGTTATTCGTAATTCAACTGCCTCACTTTAAAAAATAAACCATAAGATGTTATACAATTGTATAATGGCTTATGGTTTATTTGCATATTATTTGTACCTATGAATTTTCATTACCATTGACATTTGTACGTATATATATTATTATAAGTTTTGTAATCGCTTGCAATAATTAATAATACAAACTTATTTTAAATATATATGAGGAGGAGTTAAAATGTCAGAAAAGCATAAAAAGAACCGTTCTTTAATGTTTATCATTCTAATATCATGTGCCGCTGGTTTAGGTGGTTTATTATATGGATATGATACAGCCGTAATTTCAGGAGCAATTGGTTCGCTTCAAAAACTATATAATTTATCACCAATGATGGAAGGTCTAGTAATTTCAAGTATTATGATTGGTGGTGTGGCCGGTGTTGGTATTTCTGGATTTTTAGGTGATTTTATCGGTAGAAAAAAGGTATTAATGTTTGCAGCTGCTTTATTTGGTGTATCAGCATTAGCATCTGCCCTATCCCATTCAGTTGAAAGTTTAATTATAGCTCGTATAATAGGAGGTCTAGGTATTGGTATGGCTTCTGCATTATCTGTAACTTATATTACAGAGTGTGCTCCGCCAGCAATCCGTGGTAGACTTTCTGCACTATATCAATTATTCACTATATCAGGAATGTGTCTTACTTACTTCATAAACCTACGGATTGTAAATATGGGTAGTGATGCTTGGCTAACAACAACTGGTTGGCGATGGATGCTAGCTTGTGGTATATTCCCGTCTGTTGTATTCTTATTAACGTTATTTTTCGTTCCAGAAAGTCCACGTTATTTAGTTAAAGCAGGAAAATTAAAACAGGCTTCTGCTGTACTTAATAAAATTAACGGGCCAATAATAGGAAAACAAGAATTTGATTCTATTTCTAACTCATTAATAATAGAAAAAAATTCAACTCTTAAACAACTCTTTAAACCAGGACTTCGTAAAGCGTTGTTAATTGGAATTTTCCTTGCCATATTTAATCAGGCAGTAGGCATGAACTCAATAACATATTACGGTCCTAAAATTTTTGAAATGATTGGTTTTAAAACTAATTCAAGTTTTCTTGCTACAAGTGTAGTAGGTGTTGTAGACGTTTTAGCAACAGTACTTGCTATGTTCTTAATCGATAAAGTTGGACGTAAGAAGTTAATGTCTATTGGTTCCGCATTAATGGCTTTCTTCATGCTTCTAATCGGATTAGCATTCTATACACATTATGCAAACGGAATGGTGATTTTATTCTTAATTCTTGGCTTTGTTGCTTCATTCTGTGTTTCAATGGGCCCAATTCCTTGGATTATGATTCCTGAAATATTCCCGAATTATTTAAGAGCAAGAGCAACCGGCATCGCAACAATGTTCCTATGGGGCGCTAACTGGGCAATTGGTCAATTTACTCCTATGTTACTTAGTAGTATCGGTGGTGCATTTACCTTCTGGATATTCTGTGGCTTAAATATTATTTGTTTCATATTCGTTACAACAATGGTTCCAGAAACAAAAAATAAATCTTTGGAGGAGATTGAAAAGTTTTGGATTCCTAAAAATAGTAAAAAGACTAACGCCAAAGTTTAGTTGATTTTTAGAATTACAAAATAAGAGCTAGAACCAATTCATTGGTCCTAGCTCTATTTTATTACACTCAAATTAAAGTAATAAGTATTAATCTTCTTTATTCTCATCCTTTTCGTCTGTTGCATCATTAATTTTTTTTGCAATCTTCTCCTTTACACCATTAAGCTTTTCTTTGAATTCTCCCCTTTGTGATTGAATCTTTCCCTTGAGTTCCGTTTCTTCGCTACCGGCAGCCTTTCCCACATTCTCCTTAGTTCTTCCCATAACTTTATCCTTCACACTATCAAACTTGTTTTTTATATCTGACATTCCGCACCTCCATTATTTTTATCCAAATCTAGATTAATTCATTGAATTCATAAATCAATTATATAATATTATATTATATTATGAGCCTATCATGTTATATGTATACATTACCATTACTACCATAGACATTCAATCTCTTTCAATTAATACACTGAATATCTTGCATATTTAATTGATTCTATGATTTATTTCAAAATTAAAATGAAAATTTGCTTACCGTTAACCCCTTTCTTTCATTTTGCAGATAAAAAGAGGTATAGCAAAATTTTG
>DHIM01000159.1:11851-13147 GCA_002403785.1 Clostridium sp. UBA4746 | reverse complement strand
ATAGCAAAATTTTGCTATACCTCTTTTCATGAATTGTGTATTACATAAACTTATTTAAACGCTTTTTTATAAATTTCTAGTATATCTTTTACGCTAGCATCTCTCGGATTCCCTGGAGTACAAGCATCTGCCATAGCTGATTGTGCAAGTGCTTCTAGGTCTTCTTCGTGAACTCCGATCTCTCTTAATATTTTTGGTATCTTAACATCCTCTGAAAGTTTTTTAACTACCTCAATAGCTGCTTTTCTATATTCGTCTTGAGACATATTATCTACATCAATAACTCCCATAACACGGGCAATTTCTCTGTATTTTTCTCCAGTAGCACCTGCATTATATTCCATAACATATGGCAGGATTACTGCATTAGCAATTCCATGTGGGGTATCGTAAAATGCTCCAAGTGGATGAGCCATTCCATGAACAAGACCAAGTCCTACATTACTAAATCCCATCCCTGCAACGTATTGTCCAAGTGCCATATCTTCTCTTCCGCGAGGTTCATTTGCTACTGCACTTCTAAGTGAACGTGAAATGATTTCAATAGCTTTCAAATGAAGAGTATCTGTTAATTCCCACGCACCTTTTGTAATGTATCCTTCTATTGCATGAGTTAAAGCGTCCATACCAGTTGCTGCTGTTAATCCCTTTGGCATTGAAGCCATCATTTCTGAGTCAACTATAGCTATAACTGGAATATCATGTGGGTCTACACATACAAACTTACGTTTTCTCTCTTCATCAGTAATTACATAGTTAATAGTAACCTCTGCTGCAGTTCCTGCTGTTGTTGGTATTGCAATAATAGGTACACTTTTATTGTTAGTTACAACTGCACCCTCAAGACTTCTTACATCTGAGAATTCAGGATTGTTTATAATCATTCCAATAGCTTTTGCTGTATCAATTGATGAACCTCCACCTATAGCTACTAGGTAGTCTGCACCAGTTTCTTTAAACTTTTCTATACCGCTTTTTACTACACTTATAGTAGGATTAGCTTTTACATTATCAAATATTTCAAAATCTAAATCATTTGCCTTTAGTAAATCTGTTACCTTACTAGCCACATTGAATTTTATTAAATCTTTATCAGTTACAACGAGTGCTTTTTTATAACCTCTTATTTTAACTTCCGTAACAATATTAGAAATAGCTCCTGCTCCTATGTAGCTTGTCTCATTTAAAATCATTCTATTTGTCATAATAATCTATCTCCTTTTATAACATATTTATGATAACCAATTATTAACCTAAATAGTCTTCCGAAATGCTAACATTAAAATCTTTTGCTAA
>DHIM01000159.1:11397-11726 GCA_002403785.1 Clostridium sp. UBA4746 | reverse complement strand
TCTACTGTATCCATAAGTCCAAAAGTTAAATCTAGAGTTTCACCAGCGCAGAACATACCATGGTGTGCCCAAATTACGACATCATGTTCTTTCATTAACTTACCTGTTTCCTCTGCAATGGCAGCTCCCCCTGGAACCATCCAAGGAACTATGCCAATACCACCGGGGAATACTACTGGACATTCTGTTGCCATTTCCCACAGCTGCCTTGTAAAAACCTTACCCTCAAGTGGTAATACAAATGTTAAAGCTATAGCATTTGTAGTATGTGAGTGCATTATAACTCTGTATGCACCATTTGTTTTTTCTTTCTTTATTGAATGACTCAT
>DHIM01000159.1:0-11180 GCA_002403785.1 Clostridium sp. UBA4746 | reverse complement strand
TAGTTTTCACCTTTTTCATCAACTTTAATTAATCCTGCATTTTCTTCTAAGCAAACGCTCATATTTCTTATAAATTTCCCACTTCCAGTTACTAAAAAATATTCATTAGATAAGTTCTTAACAGTTACTCCAATTGGAGTGTATGCTGAATCCTCGTTAATAAATCCTTTAACTGCTACTACTTCGTCTCCTGTTAATCTGTAAGTTATGTTTCCACCGTTTCTTTCATGCCAACCTTTAAGCCATGCATCATTTGTAATTTTTTTAAAGTTTTGTACAAATTTCATATCTTCTAAAAGCATTTTTATCTTCCACCTTTTTAATTGATTTTTTAATTTTTTATAGTTATTCGTTCATTGTACATTTACATTTTATAAGACTGAATACAGTACTATTTTCTCTTCATTAATTCATTTTTTTCATAGTCTTTAACGTCATCAAGCCATTTTTCTGCTACCGGAACATTATTCTTTTCACAATAGTAATTCCAGATGTCGCCAATTGGATAGGTTTTAAACTCTTCCATTAAAGCTAATCTTTCTGTAAAGTTCCCTGTATCTTGTAATTCTTTTAATTTGTCATTAGGAGTTAACATTGCACTGAGTAATGCCTTTATCATATTTCTTGATCCTATTGTCCATGCAGCTATTCTGTTTATGCTTGCATCAAAGAAATCTAATCCAATAATTACTCTACCTAATGCATCATTTCTTACAATTTCTTTAGCAAGTTCCTTAATCTCATCATCAAAAAGTATAACATGATCAGAATCCCATCTTACTGGTCTACTTACATGAAGTGCTACTTTTTCATTAAATAACAGCATTGCTGATATTTTATCTGACACAACCTCTGTTGGATGATAATGTCCTGTATCCATTAATGACATTATGTTATTTCTAGCTGCATAACTTATATAAAATTCACTTGAACCTACAGTATAAGCTTCTGCACCCAATCCAAATACCTTTGATTCAACACAATCAAGATTGTATTTTTTATCAATTTTTTCTTTGAATATTTCATCTAAAGATTCTTTAAGTCTTCTTCTAGGTCCTAGTCTATCACTAGGAATATCCTTGTATCCATCTGGAATCCATACATTCGTTAAACAAGTTTGTCCAAGTTCGCGTCCAAAGTATTCTCCAATCTTTCTTGACACCTTGCAATGTCTTATCCAAAAATCTCTTATTTTTTTATCAGGACTAGACAGTGTTAATCCGTCTGCTGCTTTTGGATGTGAGAATATTGTTGGGTTAAAATCAAGACCTAATCCATTTCTTTTAGCCCAGTCTACCCATTTCTTAAAATGCTTTGGTTTTAATTCATCTCTTTCAACTACTTCTCCATCAGTTTCAGCATATATTGCATGAAGATTAATCTTATGTTTTCCTGGAATTAAACTTAAAGCTTTATCTAAGTCTTTTCTTAATTCTTCTCCATTTCTAGCTTTTCCTGGATAATTTCCAGTTGCAGCTATTCCTCCTGATAATGCATTTTGACTTTTTTCAAAACCAGTTACATCGTCCCCTTGCCAACAGTGAATTGATATTTTCACCTTATTAAGTTCTTCTAAAATCTTATCTACGTTAAGTCCCCATTTTTCGTATTCTTTTTTAGACATCTCATACTTTTCTTTAATATTCATTTATGGTTGCCTCCTTTATAATTCAAATCTTTAATTATGATAGTTAAATTTCATTTGGTTTAAATGTATTAATATCAAAGGATTCCTTAATAGCTTGTCTTGCTTCTCCTAAGTCTTTAAAAATATTTTGACTTAAAAGCTGAGCTACAATATTTCCTATTGCCGTTGCTTCAATTGGTCCTGCCAGTACTTCTTTCCCAGTAACTTTTGCAACTAATTCATTTAAGAAATTATTTTGACATCCTCCACCGAAAATATTTATTCTCTTAAATTTTTTTTCAAATATTTCTTCAATATTTAAAACAGCTTTTTTATAATAATAAGCCAAACTATTAAATACGCACATTGCTATTTCTCCAACATCCTCTGGAACTTTTTGATTAGTTTCAATGCAATAATTTTTTATTTCGTTTATCATATTTTTCGGTTTTAAAAATCTGTCATCGTTAACATCTACTATTGAAGCAAAATTTATTTTTTCTCTTGCTAAATCTACTAATTCACCAAAGGAATATTTATTATTAAGGTTTCTTGAAACTTCCTGAATCACCCAAAGTCCCATAATGTTTTTCAAGAATCTAAATCTATAATCTATGCCACCTTCATTAGTAAAATTATATTCCATAGTTTGTGGTACACATAAAGGAAATCTATTTTCAAGACCAATTAATGACCATGTACCTGAGCTTAAATAAATACTATCACTATCATTACATACTGATGAAATAAATGCTGAACCAGTATCATGAGTTGCAGGAAGTATAACCTCCATGTCAAATCCAAATTCCTTAACCAATTCTTCACTTAAACCGCCAAGCTTAGTTTTAGGTAATTTTATCTCTTGAAAAATGTCTTTCTTAATTCCTAGATCATCTAAAATTTTGGGATCCCATGTTCTATCAAAAGAATTCACTAATTGAGTTGTTGTTGCATTAGTATACTCATTTACTTTTTTCCCTGTAAGCAAGAAATTTAAATAATCAGGAATCATTAAGAAAGTCTTTGCTTTATCTAAAATTTCAGGTTTATTTTTCTTGATTGACAGTAATTGATATATAGTATTAAATCTTTGAAACTGAATGCCTGTATATAAATACATCATATCTTTAGGAATAATTTTAAAAGCGTCTTCCATCATACCCTCAGTTCTATCATCCCTATAAGATACTGCATTCCCTAAAATATCATCATTAATATCTAGAAGAACAAAATCTACTGCCCAAGTATCTATTCCTACACTACTCGGAATTTTCCCAAGTTCAATGCATCTTTTAATTCCTGTTTTTATATTTTTAAATAATAAATCAATGTCCCAACAATATTCATCATTAACTTTACTTATTCCATTTTTAAATCTATAAATCTCTTCTAATTTTAACTTTCCCTTTTCTACCGATCCTAATATATGCCTCCCACTAGAGGCACCAATATCAATAGCTAAATAATATTCCATAGCTTACCTCCCAATTCTTGCAAACGTCTACTATTCTTTGCCCAACATTGTCTAGTAACTATATCTTAATATAATAGTATGATAGATTCTAGGTCCTATGCCGACAATCTTACTGTCCTATTATGCAAATGTACCATTTAAGCTATTTATTACTTTCTTCTGTATTCATCAGGTGTAATACCTACCTGCTCTTTAAATTGCCTATAAAAATAACTTACATTAGAATAACCAACTTCTGTAATCACGTTAATTACTGACATCTTTGTATTCTGTAATAAATATTCTGCTTGTTTTATTTTCTTCTCTTTTACCAATTCCGTTAAAGTTTTCCCTATAATTTTCTTAACTAATTTACCTATATAATCAGGATTATAACTAAAATGGTCAGCCATAACCTTCAATGTTATATCTTTATAGTGACTGTTAATGTAATTTAGAATTTCTGTAGATATTGTAAGATCAATTTTAGAAACTATTTCACTAGATAGGTTATTTTTATAATCCCTTAACAATTCATTAAACAACAACATTATATAAGCACGTATAGCCGTTTCCATTCCATTTTTTTTATCATAATATTCCATAAGTATTTGTATCATAAAATTACAGACCTTATCATTCTCTGATGTTTTAAAATGAATATATTGCTTAAACTCATTTTTTCCATATATTGCTTCAACAATAAAATTAGAGATTAAATCATTATCGGCGATTTGGCTCATAAAAATCCAATCAAAAAACTCTTTCTTTATTAATACATTAATGGCGATATCATCTACACTCGCCACCTCTATACTATGCTCAACGTTCATATCTAATAATAGGATTTCTCCTTTGTCTATTACTAATTTTTCACCTTCTATCTCCTGCTTTATACTCCCTGAATATACAAACATCATTTCCAAATAATCATGTTTATGTTTGTCAAATTTTATAAATCTATCATGTTTATGAATAGATATAACTTCCGATTGATTCATCAATTTTTTATTATTAATTATCCATAAATTATTTTTAACTTTATTAGAGAAATGTTCCTTGAGTTTAATACTAAGATTTGTATTCATTTCAGTTTTATATAAAACACTTGTTTTCTTTTCTATATCATTTAATTGTTTTAATTTTTCATCAAGCTCTATAATGTCCATGTTATCACCATCACTTTTTATTTTGTAATCCTTTATTTATTATAGCCTTATGAATTTATTATAGCCTTATAAATTTAGTCCTACAATTTAAACTTGATGGTAATTATATTTTATTATTAATTAGTGAGTCATTTCACCATAACGTTCTTTTTCAATTGCCTCAAGTGTCCTACCTGAAGTGTTCGGAGCAAATACAATACCAATTACTGCACTAATTATAAGGAATCCTACCATGAATGCTGCTGCCAATTGAAAACCAAACTTGCTCATAATGGTTGGGATAACAAAACTCCATATACCAAGTGCGATACGAACAACAAAGAACATTACACCTTGAGCGGTAGCTCTATATTTTGTTGGAAAAAGTTCACTAGCCCATAGTTGATAGAATGGTTGTGCACCAAATCCAAAAGAAAGTCCATTTACAATAACAAATATTACAAGCATGCTAGGTTTCATACTTGATGCTGGTAATAAGAATATTGACCATGCACCAATTGCCATTATAGCTGCTGCTGCATATAAGCCTTTACGGCTAACTTTATCTCCTAATTTCATGAAAATAAAATAAGTACCGATAGCTGTAAATCCGAATAATGCTGCTTGAAGTAGATTAGCCGTTTGTGCTGAAACCCCACCAACTGTTTGATAAATTAATGGCATAAAGAACCCCATTGTACCTGCTGCCAAGTTCCAAAATAAATATACGCCAAGCAAAAACAATATCGATTTGAAATTTACTGGTTTTAATATATCTTTTATAGTTACTTTTTGAAATTGTCCTTTTGCTATAAGTTGTTTTTCTTTTTCCTTTTGAACTAACCAAGACTCAGACTCAGGCAATGTTCTTCTTATTAACCAAGTGATGAGAGCCACTACAAATAAATGTGCAAAAACTATACGACTACCAAGTAGTCCTAAGTTTCCTAATGCAACTGATAAAATTAAAACAATAATTGGACCAGCTGACCATGCAAGTTGCGCTGTACCACAATGTTTCGCTCTTTCTTTAGCCGGAGCCCCTTCAGCAATAGTAGTCCATGATGCAGGAATGTCAGCACCAACTGATAATCCTACGATTATATAACCAATAAACATCATTGCAAAGTTCTGCGAAAAAATAATAAATAACATTCCGAACATATAAAATATCATAGAAAAATTATAAACTAGTTTACGACCATATTTATCACAGATATAACCACCAATTAATGCACCGATCGCTGCTGAAACAGCATTTGAACTAAAAGCACTTAATAAGCCAAGTTTCATATCACTCATATGAAGATATGAAGTCCAAAGGGATAAACCTGCAGCTCCAGCAACGATAGAACCTGCATCAATGTAATTTGCCATAGATGCTGAAATAGTTGTTTTCCAAGTTAATTTATTTTTTTCCTCAACACTCATTTGTTTTTCTTCTTTATTTCTCATTTGAATTTCTCCCCCTTTTTTATTCTAAATGGAATAGTTCTTTTAACTCAATTGAAACAGGACTATTATCCTCATTTGTTTCCATAACATCCTTCATATACTCCCACCATTTTTGACATATCTCAGTTGCGTCACTCTCACTCCATAATTTTTCATCTTTAATCTCTAGATAAGCAATCAAATTATTTGTTTCTGCATCCAAGAAAATAGAATAGTTTTTTGCACCATATTGATGTAACATCTCAACCATTTCAGGCCAGATTTCATCATGACGTCTTTTATATTCAGCATGAAAACCACTAAATACTTTCATTACAATACATTTACGAACCATTTAAAATCCCCTCCTTTATATAATTAAATTTATATCCTAAATTTGATTTATTGTCCGGTTATACGTTTACATGAATAATATAAAAAAATAGCGTTTGAATCTGTTTGAGAATCCACTGTAATCAAACTTTAAGACATTGAATTGTTTCTATACGGTTACTGTATACGTTTGTAACTAATTACAGTATACCTACTTGTTCAAAAACATTCATTAACCTTAAAAGTGGTGTTAACTATCAAAATCAGTTTTAGGTAATTAAAAAAGGTCGTAACAATAATTTTTAATTATTGTTACGACCTCTAAAATAATAACTAAAGGCATCATTTATTGAAAAAGTCACCAGTCCAGCAACATAAGCTACGTGACGTTCTGACCTTACAACAATAATAATTCATTGTCACTAAATTGACAATGAATTATTATGATCGTACCTATTAAAATTAATACCCACAGCTACTATCTACAACTACTACTGTAATATCTGTCATCATTGGTTTCCTTCTCATCACAGAATATAATCTACATATTCTAGTTTTAGTTTGACAGTTAACACATACACCTGTTGTTGTACATGGGTTAGAACATCCAAGCCTTTTGTTGTTCATTGGAGCTGCTATAGTTTGTAATCTTTCAAAAGCAGCGGCTTCATTCATACAAACTTTATCAACACTTACTACAATTATAACTTTTTCTGGACCAAAGTTCATAGCCGCTATTCTATTCCCCATGCCATCTACATTTACAAGTATTCCGTCCATTGTAATTGCATTACTACTACATAAATATAAATCACTTAGCATTTCTTTTTTTGCCGTAGCTACCGATTCCTCACGAGTAAGGCCGAGTGTACCATGATCTAAGACCTTGCCACCCGCAGACTGAACCTTATCTTGAATTCCCATATTCTTAATTGTCATAGACCCACCAAAACCTACTGTAGTTTCAGATTTTACATGTTTCATAATAAAATCCGAAGCTTCCTTCGTAGTTGGAAAATATATAGCATCGAAATCATTTTTTATTAAAGCTTCTACTACCCTTTTCCCAACTGTTTCTTTATGCCAATTTTCTATTTCCATATTTATTCCTCCATATTTTTTATATTGATTATATTTGAATTTAAATATTGCTTCTGTTCCAATGTAAATATCTCTTTAATTGTATACTAAAATTTCTTTTAATATTTTCATTTGGCAAAACTTCATAAAATCTACACAATTTCTCTTTTAAAATTATCTAAAGAAGGGAGGATGCCTATTAATGAATATGACTCATTATATGTCATTGTTAACTGACAATCAGCCTTGGGATTTAATAATATTTATAGCGTTACCAAGTGTACTACACTCAATCATATATTTATATAACACTGGTACAAGTTCTAGGATATTTTACCTTTGCTAAACCATAAAGTTTAAGTTATAATTTTATGAATAATGGAGGTGTGTTTATGAACGTTGATTTTTCTAATATTAATTTGAATACCATTATCATGTTTGTATTAGCTATATTACTTGCTTATCTTGGTATTGCCGTATTTAAAATAATTGGAAGAATATTAAGTATTACACTTGGTATATTTCTTTTAGTATATGTCCTTCAACAAATAGGTATTACAGTACCTCTTTTAACCAATATTCTTAGTTATCTTTTACAGTTGATAAATCCAATTATAGAAGCTATAAAACATTTAACCAGTTCTGTAAAACTCAAATAGACAGAGGGGTATACCCTCTGTCTATTTGTTCTTGCTAAATATCTGTTGGATTTTTTGAATATTTAAGAAATCCCTTATCCATATTCAACACTATCAGTCCTGTTTCATTTAAATATTCAACATAAGATTTCAACATTCTTTCTATTACCGAATATCTGTGTTTGTTTTTTACAATAATATTAAAATCCTTAGTAACAGCATTCATAATATCTTCCATTGTCATATTACCATCTATAACATCATATATTCTTGACGCTCTATTCTTATAAAAATCTATATTATCAGTTATAAGTTTTGTAATATCATTATACATACCTTTGTGGGCCACTACATATTTGCTATATTTTAAGTCATAAAGCTTTAATTTACTTAACAAATCCTCGCTTAATATATATGCATATGGCATTTTTGCCCCCCTCATAACTTCATAGCTTATTAGAGCATCTCCTAAATATGCAACATCATCTGGGGTAGTAATACATATATGTGCAGGACTGTGTCCTGGTGTATGAAAAACTTTAAATTTAATACCCTTAATAGATATACTATCTTGGTTATTAAAAATCATAATATCTGTTACGCAAACCATATTTCCAAAATGCTCAGTAACATCGGTTAATGTTTGGCTACTGTAATAAAGCTTGAGATTTATTGTCGAACTGCAAATAAGAGCCTCATAGGCTGGCATAGCAATAATGCAGTTATATTTTTTCTTTAGATATGCATTATTCCCTATATGGTCTATATGAGCATGAGTGCAAATTATCCCAACTACCTTAAAATTGTTTTTTTCAAGAACCTCATCTATTCCTTTTCTTTCTCCTTGTGCCCATCCCGAATCCAGCATAATAATTTCTTCATTATTAATTTTATAAAAAGGTATATATGTCATTCCAGTATTAATGCAAAATGTATTTCCCTTTACTTCTTTTATCTCCATGTATTATTTTTAGTGAGAGAATGCATTACAAGTACACAAATTCACTAAATCCTCGCTTCCTTTCTCTTATTAAATCTTTTCAGATAAATTCCCCATCATTTCAGCTGTTGAATTTAATTCCTCAAGAGATGCGGCTATTTCTTGAAGTGTTGCTGCTTGCCCCTCAAATACTCCAGTAGATTTACTTATTTTTTCATTTATGCTTTTTATTGAAGCGCCAATACTTTTTAATACAGAATCCACCTTTTTAACTGATTCACTAGTTGAAGTTGATAATTTTCTAATTTCTGTAGCAACTACTTTGAATCCCCTTCCAGCATCTCCAGCTCTTGCAGCTTCAATAGCAGCATTTAAACCTAACATATTCGTTTGAATGAAACTTAAAATTCCATCTGTATCTTTGGAGTTTTTATCAACCTTGCTCAATACCTCTTTCACAGTGTGCGTAATCCATTACTTTTTATTATAGTTCCTATTAGATTCTTTTATTAGTAATATATGAAATAATTTTATTAATTATTTTTAAATATAATTATAAGACAATTCATATACTAGCTTGCTAGATACAATGATTAAATTTAAATACAGATCAGCATTCGCTGGTCTGTATTTAATTCTATATAATATTATCTATTTATTTCTCCAAGATGTAACATATTCCTCAAGTATTTTATGAAGTACCTCTCCAATTTCAGAATAGTGCTCATCATCAAGGTTTGCCAAGGATATTCTAATTGACCATTCTGGGCCATGAAATCCACCACCACTTAATAAGACTATAGATGACTCTTGCGCTAAACGGAAAAGAATATCCACTGGTTTATAGCTTTCTTGTAAATACTTAGCAAATTCATCACCATAATAGCGACATGCCCATTCCAGTAAATCAAATTCTGTATAATACGCGGCATCATAAGGATCTTTTCGTAAATCTAACTCCAAACCCTCAAATAAGAGTCTTTGGCGCCGGTGGCAAATGTCTTTTGTAAGTTGCTTATATTTATTTTCTTTATCAAGAAGTGCAAATACTGAGAAAAAGGCCATTTGTATTTGCTGAGGTGTTGATAAACCGGCAGTATGGTTTAGTACTACCTGTCTACTATCTGCTACCATCCTATCAATAAAAAGAATTTCTTCAGGGTTAGTTGATAATGTTGAATAACGTCTCCTCGCTATTACTTTTTTATCTTCAGGTAATTCTCTTAATAATTTGTCAAATACATTGTCTTCATAAAGTGCAATAGTCCCAAGTCTCCATCCTGTTACACCGAAATACTTAGAGAATGAATACACTCCTATAGAGTTATATGGTAAATCGGCTACCAATGAACTGAAATTTTCAACAAAAGTTCCATAAACATCATCTGAAATAATCATTAAGTTGGGATTATCTTTTTTAACTATACTTTTTATTAGTCTAATTGTTTCAGGTCTCATTGCTACAGATGGTGGATTACTGGGATTTACAATAAACAAAGCCTTTATAGATGAATCTTTAAGTCTTTCAATTTGAGAATCAGGATATTGCCACGTATGCGTACCATCAAAGGCCTTTTCTTCTGCTAAAATCTCCACAACATCAAAATTATAACGAGGTAAATGTGGAATCTCAAGATAAGGTGTAAAAATAGGTGCCATAAGCGCTACTTTATCACCGATTGATAGTATGTTATTAGCAATCAAACTGTCAAATATATAACACATGCCTGCAGTAGCACCTTCTACAGCAAATAAGTTAAATTTTCCAGATGGTTGGGTGTTATAGCACAATTCTTGAATAAGATAATCATGAACAACTTTTTCAACATGAGTGAGCATTCTGTCTGGTTGTGGATAGTTATCACCAATAATACCATCTGCTAGTTCATATACCCAATCATCTGGATTAAATTCTTTATATAATATTCCATATTCAATAATATTTTTAAGAAGTAGTGCTCCTGGGTAACTAGAATTTTTATTAATAAATTGCTCAAAACGTTCTGCAATTCCTAATCTTTGGGGCATTCCGGCAAGATCATTATTATTCCATACTCTACGTGTTTCTAAAACTGAAAAAAGACCAAATGTAAAAAAGGCCTCACGAGGAGTTGCCGCTGTCCAGTTAGGATTACCCCTACCTGCGTCTAATAGTGCATGGGCACCTTTTTCTTTTGATTCTTCTGCAAGGCTAATTAATTTATTTTTAAGTTCAAATGGACTTACCTTACCATAGATATGTTCTATTTCTTTGCGTCGAACATCAAATGTATTCATATTTAACCTCCTCTTATAGGAATATTCCGCCTTGCCACCTATTCATCTTGTATTTGGGTTTTATATCCATTGTTCCTTTACCATGTATATTACTAACTTTTTTCCACTTAGAAACACATCAATATAATTTTATACTAAATCAAGAAATTTAAAGAATCAATAACATATTACTATCAGCCTCTTTAATAACATACTTCCTGTTACATTTTAACCTATTATTCAAAACTTATTTAGATACATTTATATAAGA
>DHIM01000297.1:31010-44794 GCA_002403785.1 Clostridium sp. UBA4746 | reverse complement strand
ATTATATACAATGTAAATTATTTTTTCAAATGTATGCATACACTTTTTGTATTATAATTTTACATATGTTTTGCATATACATCGTTAAATTACTAAATACTATATATATAAGTTAATTATTAATTTTATAGGTAAATCTGATTTTAGTAGTTAGATTTATTTTTATAGATATTTGGTTTCTATTAAATCAGTATTTTTGTGAATGGAGGTGTTCATATGACCGTTTTGCGTTGGTTAGGTGGTTTTGTAGTTTTGTTTTGGTTAATAGGCGTACTTTTTAGTATAGGTGGGGACCTAATTAATATTCTACTAATAGTTGCTTCAATTGTATTTGTAATTGATGTTTTTTCTAGTAGAAAAAGAAGCATATGAAAACATATTAAACGTAGAGAAATCCCTTGAAATAATCAAGAGATTTCTTTTTTTATTAGTCGTTATTTTTACCAACATCTGATAAAATCAAGCCTTTATTATGATCTAGTGCCCAGCTAATACCCCAATCATTTTGAAACAATAATAAGTCTCTATCCTTTAGGTCTTTAACTATTCTAGTATCACTAGTCAAATTAAGCTTTTCTTTATCTATATTACTATTCTCAATCCATCTTATATGTTTAAATACTAATCTCTCAATTTTGATATCTACATTATACTCATTTTTAAGTCTAAATTCTAACACCTCAAACTGTAGCACTCCTACGACCCCAACTACAATCTGTTCAATTCCTATATGAAGTTCCTTAAATACTTGAATTGCACCCTCTTGAGCTATTTGTGTTACTCCCTTTATAAATTGCTTTCTCTTCATAGTATCAATAGTTCTCACCCTTGCAAAATGTTCAGGTGCAAAAGTTGGTATTCCTTCAAACTGAAATTTATTAGAAGAAGAACATATAGTATCTCCTATGCTAAATATACCAGGATCAAAGACTCCAATAATATCTCCTGCATAAGCCGTATCCACTATTTCTCTCTCCTGTGCTAAAAATTGTTGAGGTTGTGCTAATTTTATCTTGTTACCACCTTGCACGTGATAAACATCCATACCTTTTTCAAACTCTCCAGAACAAATTCTCATAAAAGCAATCCTATCTCTGTGAGCTTTATTCATGTTAGCCTGAATTTTAAAAACAAAAGCAGAAAAATCTTTGCTATAAACATCAATTTTTCCTATACTCGAATTTCTTGGCAATGGAGGTGATGTTAATTTTAAAAAATTATCAAGAAATGGTTCAACTCCAAAATTAGTTGATGCACTTCCAAAAAATACTGGGGTAAGCTCTCCATTAGCCACCTTTTCTAAATCAAAATCATCACCCGCTACATCTAGAAGTTCCATATCTTCCATAAGCTTCCCATAAAGTGAATCACCAATAAGTTCAATTGCCTTTTCATCATTGACATTAATTTTTGTTTCTTTAGCTTCTATTTGACCATGCTTTCCATCATCAAAAATGATAATTTCCTTTGTCCGTCTATCATAAACACCTTTAAAATCTACCCCACAACCTATAGGCCAATTCATTGGGTAAGATTTAATACCAAATTCATTTTCTATCTCTTCCATAAGCTCAAATATATCTCTAGTTTCTCTATCCATCTTGTTAATAAAAGTAAAAATAGGTATTTCTCTAATACTACAGACATGAAATAACTTTCTTGTTTGTGCCTCTACTCCTTTTGCACCATCAATAATCATAACCGCACTATCTGCTGCCATAAGGGTTCTATACGTATCTTCACTAAAGTCTTGATGCCCAGGTGTATCCAATATATTTATACAAAAGTCATTATAATTAAATTGCATAACTGAAGATGTAACAGAAATACCTCTTTGTTTTTCTATTTCCATCCAATCTGAGACTGCATGTTTAGACGCTTTTCTAGCTTTAACTGAACCTGCAAGCCTAATTGCACCACCGTATAATAATAATTTTTCTGTCAGTGTAGTTTTACCAGCATCTGGATGAGAAATTATAGCAAACGTTCTTCTCTTTTTAATCTCTTTTATGTAATCCTCCAAGGTCATCTCTCCCCTTTTTTTTTATAATATGTACATTCATATATATTCCTACAATCACTCTCTGCACACCTCGTGATTATAAAATTTCACTTATCATTTCTCTACCTATCAATTTTAGCTTTTATCAACATATCTGTCAACTAAGCATGTACTGCATATATAAAATTTGTATGCCATCATTCTGCTAAAAGCCCCTTTAATACCAAGGCATAACATCTAGGTTTATGCAATCAAAACCTTCTGTAAACAACACAGAGCACATAACCATTAAATTGTTATGTGCTCATGATAAGTACCCTTACGTCAGTCCAGCAGACCTGAGACATAACGTCGAATATAATTCTAAAATAATTTTCTCTAGTTTCATTCTCTCTTGCACTATCCGCAGTGCATTACAGATAATAGTATAAGTTTTCTTCGAAGTGACTTGCAAGAAGAAGTGAAAAAGCATTGAAATTTTATCTAGGAATTCTTCTTTTGTCAATATAAAATTCCCGTAAGCCTGCACATGGGGTGCAGACTAGCGAACCTGAGGCAGGACGCCGAATGTGAGCGTTAGGGTGTTTTATGTTTGCAAAAGATTAGAATTCCTTAATAAAATTTCAAGTTTCGAACCCGATTGCAAGACACGTAGGGGAATATAATACTTTTATCTTGGTATAAATCCTATTTTCTTTTGCATTTTTCTTAATGTCTTATTAGCAACATAGCTAGCTTTCTCAGAACCTTTTTTATAAATTTCCTCTAGATAAGATTTATTACCTATTAATTCCTTAGTCTTTATTTGTATAGGTTCAAGCTCCGCAACTATTGCTTCCGCTACATCTTTTTTAAATTGAGAGTAACCTAATCCTTCATATTTTGCTTCTATTTCTTCTATAGGCATACCAGTTATAGTCATCAGTATGGTAATTAAATTTTTAACACCTAATTGTTCATCATTATACTTTACTATCCCTAAACTATCTGTAACTGCTCTATTAACTTTCTTTCTTATAACTTCTGGTGGGTCCATTATTAATATGTATCCATTAACATTTTCCTCTGATTTAGACATTTTCTTAGTTGGTTCCTGTAAATCCATTATTTTAGCACCGGATTTTGCTGTATAAGATTCTGGTATTACAAATGTATCGCTATAAGTTCTATTAAATCTTTCAGCTATGTCCCTTGAAATCTCAAGATGCTGAAGTTGATCTTTTCCTACTGGTACTAAATTAGTTTGGTATAATAAAATATCCGCTGCCATTAATGTAGGATAGTTAAATAAACCTGCTCCTATACTTCCTCCACTATTTTTAGATTTATCTTTATATTGAGTCATTCTACTTAATTCTCCCATGTAAGTGGAACAAGTTAAAAGCCAAGCAGCTTCACAATGTGCGCTCACATGTGATTGAATAAACAGGGTGTTTTTCTCAGGATCAATGCCTGACGCTAAATAAATAGCTAGTAGTTCCAATGTTCTTCTTCTCAAATCTTTCGGTTCTTGCTTTACTGTTATTGCATGCAAATCCACTACACAAAAATAGCATTCATATTCTTCCTGTAATTTGACCCAGTTTTTTATAGCTCCTAAATAATTTCCTAAAGTTAAGTCGCCAGACGGTTTAATTCCACTAAATATTACTTTTTTATTTTCTTCCAAAATAATCATCTCCTAAAATAAATGAGACAAAATAATGCTTTGGTCACAATGCAATTCACATCGTTAAGTAGTTCATATGCATTCTATCCAATATATTATTTTATCAATGCCTTAAATACAAAAAAAGCCCTATGGATAAATCCATAGGGCGCATTATACACTGTACCACCTAATACTTAGAAGCTATGTTAAGCTTCTTCTCAAACAGATACACTATGATATCCTACCTTTGTAACGTAAGGCTAACGTCAAAGACTACTGTACTTCATCCCGAGTCTTAGAGACCCATTCAATTTAAACATAATTATCGCATTTACACCTACAACGACTCTCTTTAAATTTGTTTTTAAATTTACTTACTTCTCATCAAAGACTATAAATATAATATATTAAAATATCTTATATTTATAGTATACCTATTTGCTTAAATAATCAACAATAATCTCAAGTATTATCCTTTCCAAAGTCCATGTAAATTACAGTATTCTCTAACAAATAACACTTCTTCTTCTATTTTAAATTCTGCTTCTGGTTTTTCGCCTGGTTTTAAGAACTTTCTGTAGACCTTATTTTCTGTGTGTACTTCAATAAATTCAATATGATGTTCCTCAAGTGATGGATGCTCTACTGCTCCAACCTTAACTTTAATCCCACCCTGTATTTTTTCAGATACTGGTATATGTTTTTCAACCGCTGCCTCTTGAGTATTTTCTTCTTTAAGCGTCATATTTTGTCCACAGCAGACTAAAGTTCCTCCAGAATTATGAACAACCTCAACTATATTGCCACATATATCACATTTGTAAATTTGTCTTAATTCAGTCATTTTTATTCCTCCTTAAATTTTGAAATCAATAAATACTTTTATAATTTTTTAATATATAATAGTTATTTATTGATAGTTATTATATATATTCTATGTTCAAATAAAATCTCCTTTATTTTATAGGAAATTTTATTACCTATCTATATGTATTCTAACCTAATTCATTATATTAATGTACCTAATATTACCGTTATTTTTTTCTTTATTGTGTGGAACACTAAATGCTATAAACATATAATATAAATATATAATACAAATATTTTATATTATATATATTTATAAAGGGAGGTAATAATATGTCAAAAGATAAACCAAAAATGTATGCACCACATCAAAGAGATTTTTATGAATTAGAACCTGAAGACATAAGATCTTATTCCGAAACAGATTCTACTATGTTACCAGACCCAGTAACTGATCCTATAGTTGCTATGAATATATCTAATGTTGAATTTGACTATACCTATTATGGTGGCGAGGACCTTTATGATTTGGATCTTTATGATATAAAAGATTAATTTTATAAAAAAACAGATGACTTCTCTTTTGAAGTCATCTGTTTTTTATATTATAACCACTACTTTATGCACTCCATCTATAAATGGAACTAATCCATCTGTGCATAAATTTCCATCAAGCCAAATACCTTTATCTTCCTGACGTTTAACTTCAATCAAATACTCAAATTCGTCTTTTTTATAAGTAATTTCATAGTGTGACCATTCGTCTGGCACACAAGGTTCAATTGTAAAACCTATCCCTTCCTTTAGCTTCAACCCTAAGATAGCTTCTATTCCCGTTCTATACATCCATCCTGATGTTCCAGTATACCAACTCCACCCTCCTCTTCCTACATGAGGTTCTTTTCCATAAACATCAGCAGACATTACGTAAGGCTCAGTTTTATATCTCTCGCAATCTATGAAGGTTTTTGTATGATTAATAGGGTTTATCATATTATATAACTTAGCTGCCTTATCACCTTTGTTAAGTTTAGCAAAAGCAAGAATTACCCAAGTTGCAGCATGTGTATATTGACCACCATTTTCTCTAACTCCAGGTACGTAACCTTTGATATAACCTGGCTCTAATTTAGATTTACTAAATGGTGGAGTTAAAAGTAAAATCATCCCATTATCTTCTTTTATTAGATAGTGTTCTAATGACTCCATAGCCTCTACTGCTCTTTCCTTATTCGCTGCTCCCGATATGACCGACCAAGATTGAGATAGTGAATCTATCTGACATTCTTCATTTTGAGATGAACCTAATGGCGTGCCATCATCAAAATAAGCTCTCCTATACCAATTACCATCCCATGCATTTTCTTCTAGATTTGTTCTTATATACTCTTGCATCTCCTTATATCTTTGAAGTCTTTCATCATCATTTTTATATGTGCAAGCTTCAAAAAAATCATTTAATATATCATATAAGAACCATCCTAACCATACACTTTCACCTTTTCCCTTGTTACCTACGGTACTCATTCCATCATTCCAATCACCACTTCCCATTAGTGGAATGTTATGAGAACCAAACTTAAGAGCTCTATCTATTGCCTTTATGCAATGTTCATATATACTACCTGTAAAATCTGACCTTCCTGAAATGTTATACCTTTCATCTTCGCCTTCTGAAAGTGGCGTATCCATTAAATATTTAGCTTCTTCATCAAGAATGGCAAAATCCCCTGTATTTTTAATATAATCCATAGTGACATAAGGTAACCACAATAAGTCATCAGAGAATCTTGTTCTTATTCCACTATCTACAACGGGATGCCACCAATGCTGCACATCGCCCTCAACAAATTGTCTTGAGGCACTGTATAAAATTTGCTTTCTAGTAATACTAGGCTCAATCATGCTTAAAGACATAACATCCTGAAGTTGATCTCTAAAACCATAAGCTCCACCAGATTGATAAAAAGCAGTTCTTGCCCATAATCTACATACTATAGTTTGGTACATTAGCCATCCATTAAGCATTAAGTCCATACTCTTATCAGGCGTCTTAACCTGCACCGTATGCAGTAACTTATTCCAATAATTCTTAACATTTTCTAATTCAGTATCTACTCTTTCAAAATCTTCAAATTCTACTATTTGATTAGAGATATTATCCAAGCTTTCATTTTCACCGAGCATAGCTACTAATTCAATTTCCATGTTTGGCTCTAAATGAATTTTTGAAGTAACAGCGAGACATGGATCTAAACCAGCACCTACATTATTCGAAAGTCTTACTCTCTTTAGAGCCTCCGGATTTTCAACGCTTCCTCCCCTACCTAAAAATTCACTTTTATTGCCGGTGAAACTTTGCTGCTCACCTCCATATAATCTTAAGAAAGCATTTAATTTACCAAAATGCTGACTATAACAATTTGTAGCGTATATATATTCATTTTCTTCATTTAAATAAGTAACAATGTGTTGAGCAGTGTGTTGAGGTACAACTCCCATTACAAGCTCAGCATAGTAAGTCATACTTAATTCACGAGCTATATCACTATTATTCTTTAGTTTTATTTTACATAGCTTAACATTATGCTCCATTGGCACAAACATGGTTACTTCACCCATAATCCCACAAGCCTGATGTTTGAAGTTTGAATATCCAAAACCATGCTCAATTAAGTATTCACCACCATCTCTTATTGGTTTAGGTGTAATACTCCACACATTACCATGAATATCATCCCGCAAATATATAGCTTCTGAGCATTCATCACTTATCCAATCATTAGACCACGTAGTAATTTTGTTTTCGCGACTATTTTGATGCCACGTATAAGCTGATCCACATTCCGATACATGAAATCCAAAATCACCATTAGATATTACATTTATCCAAGGTGCTGGGGTATTAATAAAATCCTTAAGTAAGATAGTATAGTTTTCTCTTTCAACATTAAAGCCTCCTAAATCATTAAAATACTCTAATGGCTCAATATTAAACTTGTGTTCTTTAAATGTAAATTTATTTTCTACAGTTAGTAATAATGGTTGCTTCTCAATTCTCTTTTGATTATTTTGAATTTGAGATACTAACAATCCCTTGCAGGAATCTATAACTATTCTAGCTGTAGATATTAGGAGCTCTATATCTTCCTCCATAATAGTAGTCTTATTAAATATAAAGATCCCTCCAGGTTTATTTTCTTTATCTCTCAAATGACTACTGCCTACTAAATCCTTAATATCCTTTTGTAAAGGTTGATCATATGAATTTTTTTGAAGATTTATTATCACTAAATCAGTACTTAACCCTTTCAGGCTTAAGTATTCATGAGCATTTAAAAGTTGGCGAACTAAGCCTTTATCTTTGCTCTCCCTAGCTATAAAAAGAATTATAGGTAAATCTCCTGAAATACCATATCCCCAAAGAGTATATTGTCCCTTCTTTACCTTTTTAATATATTCTTCTCTTTGTTTGAATGTGGAATTTAAAAATAAAACTTTAGAAGCCATTACTTGATATAAATTTGCTTGAGAAGATTTTATGCCTAAATATTTCATATCTACCTGAGTTTGACTCCACGCTAGCTCAAACACTCTATTTATATTGTGAAACTCACTATACTCTCTAGCTAAACTTATTACTTCCGCTTTACTATTAGCTATTGATGTAGTGAAGACTATAATAAAGGTTTCACCAGGTTTTATTTTAACTCTTCTTCTTATACTCATTATAGGATCAAGAACCGCTCCCACAGTATTAGATAAAAGTGAGTTTTGCTTCATGGCTATAGGATGTATTGTATTTTCCCCACGCCCTATGAAATTAGCTCTGCTAGTCTCATATTGAATAGTTCCTATGGTAGTTCCCTCCGTTGCAACAGTTTGCATAAGCCAAGGTTGTTTCTTTCCCTGAACTCTAGGTCTTCTCGTTGCAAGAATGCAACGAGGATTATCTACATACTCTGTTTTTACAAATAAATTTCCAAAAGCCGGATGCACTATATCTGCATCATAGTGAGCTAGGGTCACTTCTAAATAACTAGTTATTTCTAACTTTTTACTAACGATACCATGATTTGTAATGGATAATCTTCTTATCTCTGAATCATCTTCTGTAGACACAGTAATATCCATTCGAGTAGTAATATTACTATCAACCCTTGTAAATTCAGCTTTATCTAAGGAAAAGGTTACTTCATAATTGTCACCTTCCTTTTTACAAGGTTCATAAGTTGCGCTGAAGTATTCATTTTCATCCACATCTTTGATATAGACAAACATACCTGTATTGTCTTTCGTAACATCTTCCTTCCACCTGTAAATCATAGTTTTATCTCGCAGAGCATACCCTGCACCACTATTAGAAATCATTAATGAATAATTTCCATTAGAAATTAAATGTGTTTCTGGTGTTTCCGTCTTTGCTGTTGTATATTTTCTTACTATAATCTTTTGTTTACCTATTTTAACACCTGATATATTAAATTTATAGTTTCTATCATATACTACCCTTTTAGAAATTTTCTCTTGAAGTAATAACTCTGTAGCTTTGACCTTTGGCAAAGAATGAAATCTTCTTTGCAGAATGTTGTTTTTTAATACATTATCTAAAGCCATTAAGCTCATTCCTTCATGATGAATCATGAAACACTTAACAATAGCCTTAGGCTCATCTTTAGATATTCTGCTTTCAGTATAATCTATAGCTTCATAAAAACCATAAGTTCCTTCTAATCCTTCTAGAGTAAGTTTACGAAGATTATCATAAGCCCCTCTAAAATCAGTTTGAAGTGCCATAACAGTAGAATATGGTGCAATAACCAATTCATTTTCAAGTCCTGACTTTAAGCCTACTCCAGCTACTCCAAATGCCTTGTATTGGTAATTTGAATTTACATCAAAATTATAAAACGCAGATTCAGATATTCCAAAAGGCACCCCTCTTTCATAACAATATTTCTTTTGTGCCTCAATTACAGCTTTGTAAGTTTCATCAAGCATTGTACCTGGATAATTTTTCATTATAAGCAGTGGCATCATGTATTCAAACATGGTTCCACTCCATGAAACTAATCCCTTACTTTTCCCCATAAGAGTCATAGACCTCCCGAGCTTAAACCAATGTTTTTTAGGAACATCTCCTTTTGCTATAGCAACAAAACTAGCCTGCCTTGACTCAGAAGCTAATAAATCATAATAACTCTTACCTAGATTATCATTCTCCACGTCATATCCAATTCTAAGCAGTTCTCTCTCTTCATCGTATAACATTTTAAAATCAGTATTTTCTGCCATAGAGTTTAATCTTTCTTTTAAGTTCTCTATCTTGTTAATAATCATTTGAGCATTTTCCTTTGTATTCTGTAACAAAATATTTAATTTTGATAAAGATTTGTCACTTTTCAACTTACTATTTAACATATTTATTATGTTAGTTGTTTTTTCGGGAATACATTTTATTGCTGCATTTTCGAACAAGCTACGCAAAGAATTACCAAGCTTTAAATCAATGTTTTTTTCATAGGCATAATCAGCCCAGGGTAAAAATTCATTCATTTCATTTAATAATCCACCCACATCACCTTTGAGTTTTTTATTCCAATATAACTCCTTGTCTATTTGTACTTTTTCTACCTCTGTAACCTTCTTCTCTAAGTCTACAAGCAAAGTTTTCCAAGAGATGAAATCTATTTTATCATTGTCCAAACTCTCTATAACTTCATTGTATAATTCTTTCACTCCTGATATTGCTTCTATTTCTTCACTAGCTAATCTCATAGTGTCCTGCAAACCCTTTATTTGCACAAGATTAAATATCGGATTGCTTAAATATTCCTCTAGTGCCTGGGCAACTACCCAAAGGTACCCAACTAAATTCCCACTATCCACAGTGGATACATATCTAGGATAAAGTGGAGTCTTATTTTTAGTATCATACCAATTATAAAAATGACCCTTGTACATATCCATGTCTTCCATCGAATTCATAATTTTCTCTATCCTGCGTATTACCTCTATTATTCCTATATATCCCAAATCATAAGCAACTATGATTGATGTTAATTCCATGCCCATATTTGTTGGTGAAGTTCTGCGAGCTAATCCATTAGGTGGATCTTCTTGGTAATTATCTGGTCCAAGCCAATTATTTTCATCATTGACGAAATCCTCAAAATAAGCCCAAGTTTTTCTGCTCAATTTTCTTAAAAAAATCTTTTCTTCTCCATTCATTTCAAAAGTTTCTAAACTTCTGTCGCGACTTATAACATATGCAACTATGGGGCTTAAAAACCAAATTAAACATGAGGGTATACTAAGGATACCAATACTCGTACTTGAATTAAATGCTAGGAATAAAATCAAAAGTGAAATTGCACTTCCAATCCACATAGAAGCTATAAAATTTTTAAGTTTTTTACCTAATTTAACCTCTACGTCTGCTGCCGTTTGCCACTCTAATAAATTTTTCTTACTTACTATAACCCTATATAATGTTCTAATTATAGCATCCAACATTATATACGCTTGAAAAGGTATAAAGCAAATAATCAAAAATGTTTGTTCTATAGCCATTTTGCCATTTTGAATTTTGCCTGATAAACTTAAACCCATTGCAGGTGAAACTACAGCTTCGGATACATCAAAAAGTATAGGTGCTAAAATCGCAACAAAAGCTGCAATAACCCATTTATCTGTTCCATTAGGCAATATTCCTCCTAAGGCTAGTATGAGCAAAATTGTAATGGAAGGTGCTAATAAACTCCTTCTTAAATTATCAAATATTTTCCATTTGGATATTTTATTTATTGGTGAAGCTTTCACAAGCCAAGGCAATAATTGCCAATCTCCCCTAGTCCATCGATGTAATCTCATAGAACTAGAATTGTAATAAGCTGGGTATCCATCTATAAATTCCACATCTGTAACCAATGCAGTCCTAACATAAGATCCCTCTAACAAGTCGTGACTTAATACAGTATTTTCAGGTATTTCATCTTTTAACATATAATTAAAAACATCTACATTATAAATCCCTTTTCCAGTAAAAATTCCTTCCCCAAATAGATCCTGATATACATCAGACACAGCACTAGTATAAATATCTATACCTGTCTCACCGGAGAATATTTTTGAAAATAGAGTTTTGTCTGCACTAATAATAGACACTCCCACTCTCGGTTGCATTAAACCATAACCTCTATCCACTTTCTTTTTACTATTATTTATAACAGCATTATTTAGTGGATGTGCCATAGCTCCTATCAGCTTTTTAGCAGCATCCCTTGGAAGTTTTGTGTCTGCATCTAACGTAATAACATATTTAACCTTTAAAAGGGTTTCAGCATTGCTACTTATTACATTATAACTAGTATTTTTACTACCTCTCAAAAATTCATTAAACTCCATAAGTTTTCCACGTTTTCTCTCGAGTCCAATCCACTTATTTTCTTTTTTATTGTACTGCCTATATCTGTTTAAGAAGAAGAATATCTCCTTTTTAGAACTACAATACTTTTTATTCAATTCTTGTATAGCCAAAATTCCTGCATCATTTATTTCTTTATCTCCCTCTTCCTCCTCAATATCACTATCTTTAAAGTCTCCTAGTAATGCAAAAAACAAATTATCTTGAGCATTTGCTAAATAATATACTTCTAAATCATTTATTAGTTCTTTTACTCTAGAGGGATCATTTAATAAAGTTGGAATTACTACAACCGTACTATATTTTTCTGGTATTGCTTCTTTAAAATCCATTTTAGGAATAAAAGAAGGAGTACTCAGAACGCTTAAACTCCAATTAAAAATAGATATTGCTATCTCGCTACAGGGTACTAATATTATTATTGCAGCTAATACATATCTCCATATATCTCTGGTATTATCATTTAATAGGCTACTCGTAATAATTAGACATACTATTAACATTGTAAATATGATAATAGTTCCTATATAAAAATTTTCTACATTCTTCTTTATACTATTTTTTATCCTTTGAATGCCCGTATTTTTATATCCTATTTTTCGCTTTAATTTATTAAGTCCAGCATCTATCAAATAATATCCGACATGTTGTTTATAGATATCATTTTCCAAGGCCACACTCTCTTTGCAACATTCAATAGCTTTTTTTGCTATATATGATTCCGGAAAATTTGTATGTTTAGATATTTTTTCTATTTCATGTCTATACTTATCTCTAGATTGAAAATCCATTTTTTTGTAGACACAAGGAGGATCCTCGCTCAAAATCCTCTCTACAGGACTTAGCTTTTCGTAATAATTTTTCCAATTTAAACCTTCAATCACTCTTATACTATTAATGGAATGTGCCATAGAAATCTCAAAATTAACTTCAATTTGATGTTGTAAGGCTATGATTTTTTCAGAACTTGTTTCCTGTGCTCCAAGCTTTTCATCTATAAAATCATAAATTTCTTTAGAATCAACACCATTATCCCTTAACAATTTCAATAACTTTTCTGTAAAATGAGAATTATAAGTATAATTTTTACTGTTTAATAAAGAGATTTCTTTCACAGTCTTTCCTTGTGTAGAAGAAGCATTAATTAATCGCTCTGCAACCAACTCTGCTTTCTTTTTATCTTGCTCTGCTCTAACAATTTTCTCTGTTATCTTACTAATATTTTGAATTAAAGCTATTCTTAGCATTATAGGAATAGCCCAAAGTTCGCCAGACGTCAGTACAGCGTTCTTTTGGTATGCACTAATAAAATTTGCAATAACCAATTCATCCATCCTACCATCAGTGTGAGACACTATTTCAATGGCAATATGATAAACTCTTGGATAGCCCTTCATAACTCCTCTGTATATCACAGGTAAGTCTTTATAATATGTTTGTGGCATATTATATTTTATGCTTTTATATTCTTTTTCTACTAAATAAAGATTATCTAAAAGCCATTCTGCAGCAGGTAATACCTCTTTTTTATTCTTACCTTCTTTATCTATATTCTCGTAACCTTTTAAAATCTTTTCATAACTTCTATCTAAATTACTAATAAGCTTCTTTTTGCAATTAGTATTTTTGACATCCGAGTAATGACGTGCTATCTCAAAGGCATGTTTTTCTAAATCTTCCCTATTCACATTTATGGTCGGAACATCTTTTAGTAGGTTTTCTTCTTCATAATAATTCAAGTTTTTTCTTACCACTATGTAAATTAAAATACTTATCACGACTATTGCCCCTAATATAACATATGCCATTTTAAACACCCCTTTAACACTTTTTGTTAATAACATTTGTAAAGTTTTAGAACTAGTTGAAATTATTATCTCCCACTTACTGTTTAATTA
>DHIM01000297.1:29360-30858 GCA_002403785.1 Clostridium sp. UBA4746 | reverse complement strand
CAATAAATATTGCGAGCTTTTTGTTTGATTTCACTTTAGTTTTATTTTTATTAAATTTTATAAAATTCTTCAAAGGATTTTGTAACATAAGTATGATCCAATACTCCACCTAGTTCCCTTATAGAATGCATGGCTAGAGTCGGACTTCCAATATCTACTGAGCGTATATTTAAATGGGTTGAAGATATTGGCCCTATAGTTGAACCTCCTCGTGCATCAGAACGGTTGACAAATTTTTGTACAGGCACACCTGCTTTTTCACAAACTAATTCGTAAACTGCATCAGAGTTGCTATCGGTTGTATAACTTTGATTAGCACTAATTTTTATAACTGGACCTTTATTCATATAAGACTTATTAGTTGGATCATTTTTTTCTGGACTATTGGAATGAAGTGCATGTGCATTATCTGCAGATATTATAAAAGATTTAGAAATAGCTCTCAGAAAATCCTCGCGGTTTTTATCTAAACATATTGTAATTCGCTCTAAAATATTAACTAGCATATTTGAGTCAGCACCCTGCTTCGTTGAACTTCCTACTTCTTCGTTATCAAAACAGACCATTACATTTGTTGCCTCTGCAGCAGGTGTATTAGAAAGTGCTCTTATTCCAGCATGTACCATCGCTAAATCATCTAATCTTGAACTTGAAATAAATTCATTGTTTATTCCAATAATTGAACCCTTTTGGTATTCATAAAGGAATAAATCAAAGTCTATAATTTGTTTAAGATCTACACACAATTCTTTTGCTATAACACTCAATAGATAATTGTTTTTTTCAAATTCTCCATTAACCATTGAAAGTAATGGCAATGTATCCTTTTGTTTATTAAGTTCAACACCACTATTTACTTCTCTATTCATATGAATAGCAACATTCGGAATTATCATTATAGGCCTTTTAATATTCACTAGTCTAGTTTCTGGATATAAAATATTTTCACTTCTTAAAGTTACACGTCCTGCTATTGCGAGGGGTCTATCCATCCAGGTATTTATTATAGGTCCACCATAAACCTCTGTGTTTAGTTTTACATATATATTATCTACTAGCATTTCTGGTTTTGGTTTAATTCTAAAACTAGGTGAATCTGTATGTGCTCCAATAATTTTAAAGCCACTTTCCTCGATTTTTCCCTTTCCAACTATAAAAGCAGTTAGCGCGGAGTCATTTTTAGTAACAAAATATTTACCGCCTTTTTTAAGGTCCCACTTTTCTTCTTCTTTAATTTCCACAAAGCCATCTTTACATAGCTCTTCCTTAGCCTTTGCTACAGCATGATAAGCTGTTGGACTATCATAAATATAATCAATAAGATTTTGGGCAAATTCTAATTCTTTATTCATATATATTCCTCCAATGAATGTTAAGGCATATAAGCACTTTGCTTATTCCTTTTATTAGTATAACAAATTTTTTTGATAATATTTCTATAAAATATAAATAAATGCTATAATTAATTATAAGATATGTGTTTGAAATTCATATTTTT
>DHIM01000297.1:0-29192 GCA_002403785.1 Clostridium sp. UBA4746 | reverse complement strand
CTATATAATCAGAGGTGGAATATGCTATCAAAATTTTTAATTTCAAAATGTATAAAAAATTATCAAGACATCACTAATAAAAAAGTAAGAGATTCTTATGGTTACTTAGGTGGCTTAGTTGGCATTATATTAAACTTAATTCTTTTTGCTACAAAACTAATCATCGGATTAATATCAAATAGCATAGCGATTATTGCAGATGCTTTTAATAATCTTTCAGATGTAGCATCGTCGGTTATTACAATTCTAGGCTTCAAACTGGCTAGTAAACCACCAGATAAGGAACACCCTTTTGGCCATGGAAGGCTAGAATATATTTCTGGACTTATAGTCTCCTTTATAGTGATTCTAGTAGGTTTTGAATTTATTAAAACCTCCTTTAATAAAATTATTCATCCTTCAAAAGTAATCTTTAGTCTTATACCATTTATATTAATATTAATCACTATAGGTCTTAAACTTTGGGTTAGTAAATTTAATAAAACTATGGGCAAAGCAATAAATTCTTCTGCCCTAGAAGCTTCTTCCACTGATGCATTTACTGATGTAATTAGTTCAAGTTGCGTTGCACTATCACTGCTTCTATCTATTTGGATTGATTTTCCAGTAGATGGGTACATCGGAATACTGGTATCCCTTATCATAATATATGCCGGCTATTCACTCATTAAAAAAACTATGAACCCCTTACTTGGTGAAGCTCCCGATATGAACCTCGTGAAAGGAATTCAAACAAAATTATTATCCTTTGACTATATTACAGGTTCACACGATTTAGTCCTTCATAACTATGGACCCGGTAGATGCATGGGATCAATTCATGCAGAAGTCCCTTGTGATATATCTATAGTTAAAATTCATGAAATTATAGACAAGGCTGAAAAAGAAATTTCTGAGGAATTCAACCTGTATTTAGTTATTCACATGGACCCTATAAATACAGCTGATAAGGAAGTTAAAGCCTCTCGTTTAGAACTTTTAGATGTACTAAAATATTTTTCTATAATTAAATCAATTCATGACTTTAGAATTGTAGGCGAAGGCGAACATAAAAATTTAATTTTTGATGTTGTAATTGATTTTAATCCCAACTTTTCAGAAGGTGACGAAACACACTTAGAAGCCAATATTAATATAGAACTAAAAAAAATCTACCCGAATTATAATGCCGTGATGACAATAGACAGAGATTATATAGGCGTACAATAAAGTTAAAAAAGTATATATTACTACTAATGCATTCACTTGCTAAGAACTCCTAAATTTATTTTAACTTAATCTGCTAAAAAACATAAACTCGCTATCGCTCAGACATATGTTTTTCTTAACGCAACTTAAGTAAAAATAAAATAGTAGTTCTAAAGCTTGTTCAAATGCATTACACGTAACATATACTTTTTTTGCGCATTAAGGAATAAAAACATTAATGGCAGAGTGACTTGCAATAAGAGAAGCAGAAATAGTTAAATTGCGTTTAGAAATTCTTCTTTTGCGAGTGTAAAATTCTCGTGAGCTTCCACAGGAAGTGGAAGCTAGCGAACCCGAGACAGGACGTCGAGTGTAAGCGCTAGGGAATTTTATATGAGCGAAAGATTAGAATTTCTTAATGCAATTTCCTGTTTCAACCTCTTATCGCAAGGCACGTAGGAGAATTTGCATACCTTTGTTATTTATAAACACACTTCATTACTAATCATATCTTGGTAAGTTTGTCTTTTACATATAAATCTATGACTACCTTCATTTACTAAAACTACAGCTGCCCTAGGTATTTTATTATAATTACTACTCATCGAATATCCGTAAGCACCAGTTGAAAGTACAGCCATAAGGTCTCCACTATTGATCTTTGGTAACTTAACACCTTCGAGTAATATATCTCCACTCTCGCAACACTTACCTGCTATTGTAACTATCTCTGTACAAGGTCCACTAATTTTATTTGCAAGTAAACATTGATACTGTGCATTGTATAAGGCAGGTCTTATATTATCTGTCATTCCACCATCCACTGCCACATACTTTCTAACTTCTGGTATATCCTTTATAGCACCTACTGTATATAATGTAATGCCTGCATTAGCTACAATTGATCTCCCTGGTTCTATAACAAGAGTAGGATTGTTTATCCCATATTCTTCGCACTTAATTTTAGCTTCCTCAAGTATTACTGCGCAAAACTCCTCTATTTCCTTAGGCTTATCACCCTCATCATAATAAACACCAAAACCTCCACCTAAATCTAATTCTTCTATATCATAACTAAACTTCTCTTTTATATGTTTACTTAAAGATGTCATTATGCGCACAGCATCTCTATAAGGTTCTAATTCAAAAATTTGAGATCCTATATGGCAATGAAGTCCTGCAAGTTTTACATTTGTCAAAGTTAATACAGTTCTTATAACTTCTTCTAATTCGTTATTTAATATAGTAAATCCAAACTTTGAATCAATTTGTCCAGTTTTTATATAATCATGAGTATGAGCTTCTATGCCAGGAGTTATTCTAAGAAGAACCCTTTGCATTATGCCTTTATCCTTTGCATTTTCATTGATGATTTCCATTTCATGAAGATTATCTACTACAAAAGTACCTACTCCAAGTTCAATTGCCATTTTAATCTCATCAATGGTTTTATTATTACCATGGAAGTACACCTTATCTAATGGAAAATCAGCCTTATAAGCAGTATATAATTCTCCTCCTGAAACTACATCTAAATATAAACCTTCGCATTTTATAATTTCACACATAGCGATAGTTAAAAATGCTTTCCCCGCATAAGCTACTTTATTATGCTTCGCCTCAGCTTTAAAAGATTTATAAAACCTTCTACAATTATCTCGTATAAGTTGCTCATCCATTATGTAAAGAGGGGTACCGTATTCCTTAGCTAGAACCTCAGCACTAACCCCTGCAATACTTAATCTATTATTATCATTCTTTATGTTACCAAATAATTTCATGTATTTCCCTCCTTCTAATCCTTTTAGATTATAAATTAAATTCCTTTGCAACAACTTGTATAGCCTTTGATTTGTCTTCTGTTTTAATAGCACAAGTAATTCTTATTTCAGATGTAGTAATCATTTTAATCTCAATATTATTTTTGCTAAAAACCCTAAACATTCTAGCAGCTACTCCAGAGGTGGTCTTCATTCCCAGCCCCACCATTGAAAATTTAGTTATATCCTCATCAACTATAACCTTAGTATCCACTGTTAATTTATTTATAATTTTCAAACTATCCTTTAAGCTTTCTTTAGGAATTGTAAATGATACACTTACCATTCCGTCTACAGGTGATGATTGACTTATCATATCTATATTAACTCTTTTACTTCCTATAGCTTCAAAAATAGTAGACAATATATTCACATCTTTAGGTATATTCTTAAGTGTTACTGCCACGTCATCATCATTAGTAGCAATACCTGTTACTGGTTTACTTTCCATATTCATGTTTTCTACCTCCTTAATTACAGTTCCTTTAATATCACTATTACTGAGACCTACATATATAGGTATACTATATTTTTGAGCAAGCTCTATTGACCTTGAATGCATTATTTGAGCTCCCAAACTTGCAAGTTCTAACATCTCTTCATATTCTATTTCTTCTAATTTTTTGGCATCTTTGTATGCTCTAGGATCCACACTATATATTCCAGAAACGTCCGTATATATTTCACATCTTCCATTAAGCTTTACAGCCAAAGCAACTGCTGTGGTATCAGAACCACCTCTACCGAGTGTTGTAATATCACCTTCTCCATTTATTCCTTGGAAACCAGCAACAATTACTATTTTACCTTCTTTTAAACTTTTTTTAATTTTGTTACCATGTATATCTTCAATTAATGCTTTGCCATATTGTCCACCAGTCTGAATTCCAATTTGGTATGCAGTATAACTTATGGCATCATATCCTAGACACTTAATTGCCATAGCTAGAAGTGCACTTGAAATTATTTCTCCTGTTGATAATAATGCATCTAATTCTCTTTTATCAAGATCTTCTCCTATCCCTTTTGATAGAGATAATAACTCATCTGTAGTGTCGCCCATAGCAGATACTACTATAACTAAATCTGTATCTTTATTTTTTCTCTCTACTATGCATTGTGCAATACTTTTAATTTTTTCTGTAGTGCCTACTGATGAGCCTCCATATTTTTGAACAATTACTGCCATAATAAAATCACTCCTAATAATATTTACAATTCTTATGTATTCCTTAATAAACTACTAATACTCTTAAATCTTTCTTTGGAAATGTCAATACATAACTCCAAAAAAAAACAATGCAGCAAAGGAACACCCTTGCTGCATAAAATATATATTTTTATACAAACTTCGTGTACCTTGTAGCTCTCCACTGAAAAATCAGTGACAATTTTGCATATATTATATACAACCCCAGAAAATAACTTTACCAAATATATTTTCTTCGGCTATAGCTCCTTTTCTTATTCATCTTCGCCTGTCGACTCCGAACAAGTACTCTTAGTTACAGCACCTCTACCCTAGGTAGTTTACTCATTTAATTAGTTTCTATTCTATCACAGTGCGTTTATAATCACAAGTTTCAATTATAGGATTTTTGCTAAAATATAAGTTTCTGTATGTTATTTATATATTTTATTGCTAATACCTTTCTTTAAAAGCATACTTGCAAGTTCTTTTGCACCTTCTAAAGAATGATCTCTATAATTTCCACATTGTACTTCATTAGCTGCAGGTATTTCTTTTGTTTCTAATACCTTTTTTAATGCATAATTTAGAGTTTCTATAACCTTGTCTACACTTACCTCATTCCATGCAATCATGTAAAAACCTGTTCTACATCCCATAGGTGATATGTCTATAATTCCGTCCATTACTTCTCTCATGTATCCAGCAAGCAAATGCTCTAAGGTATGAATAGCTGCTATATTCATGAACTCTTCATTAGGTTGCATGAATCTTAGATCAAACTTTGTTACTTTATCACCCTTTTCACCAGTTTTTACCTCACATTTTCTTACAAAAGGTGCCGCAACCTTTGTGTGATCTAATGAAAAACTTTCAACTTTAACCATTTAATCTTACCTCCTAAATTTATCAATTATTTTTTTTATATATTAAACATTTTTTAATCCTACCTTCAATTTTACTACACTATATCCATAAAAAACAGTGCAAAGGTCAATCTCTTTGTCAAAAGGTCCATTTCATTTTACAGAGGTGGCCCGTAAGTTTACGAAAGTTATCTTTTATGCACAATTCAAATTAAAATACATAATATATATATGACAATGTTATTTTATTTTAGGAGATGATAAAATGTGCGGTATTGCAGGATGGATTAATTTGTATGCTAATATTGAAAAAGATGATAGAATTCTTTTTAAAATGACCGATACCTTAAAACAGAGGGGACCCGATGCCTGTGGTTTTCATTTTTCAAAACATGCAATTTTAGGCCATAGACGTCTCGTAGTGGTTGACCCAGAAGGTGGAGCACAGCCTATGACAAAAAAAATAGGAGATATCACCTATACTATTGTTTATAATGGTGAGTTATATAATACAGAAGATGTACGGAAAATATTAAAAGATAATGGATTTAGTTTCACTTCATATTCTGATACCGAAGTGCTTTTAGTAGCCTATATTTTCTGGGGCGAAGAATGCGTTAAACATATCAATGGCATTTACGCTTTTGGCGTTTGGAATGAAACGCATCAAACACTATTTTTAGCAAGAGATCCTCTAGGGGTAAAACCTTTATTTTATACAATCAAAGATAATTCATTGATATTTGGTTCGGAAATAAAGACTCTCTTAGCTCATCCATTGGTTGAACCAATTCTTGATAAACAAGGGCTTACTGAACTCTTTGGCTTAGGACCTGCAAGACCTCTTGGTAGTGGTATCTTTCAAAATGTAAAAGAATTACCTCCATCGCATAGCTTAATTTATAGTAAAGAAGGTCTTAAAACAGAAGAATATTGGAAACTTACTGCTAAAGCACATGATGAAAATCTAGCTACAACTGCAGAGCATATACGTTCATTACTTGTAGATTCCATTGAAAGGCAACTAATTGCTGATGTTCCAGTGTGCACCTTTTTATCTGGTGGCCTTGATTCAAGTATAATTTCAGCAGTAGCTTCCACCTACTTCAAAAAAAACAGCTTGCCTAACTTAAATACTTATTCTATAGATTATGTTGATAATAGAAAATTTTTTAAACCTACAGAATTTCAACCAAACACCGACGCAGACTGGATTTATAAAATGGTAGATTATATTGGATCGGATCACCACGATATACTAATTGATACACCTGAACTTGCATCATATCTTAAAGAGGCTGTTATTGCTACTGATTTGCCAGGTATGGCTGACGTAGATTCATCATTATACCTCTTTTGCAAAGAGGTAAGAAAAAATTCTACAGTTGCACTATCCGGTGAATGTGCCGATGAACTATTTGGTGGTTACCCATGGTTTAGACGCGAAGAAGATATAAACGCCACCACCTTTCCTTGGTCTAAATCTGTAGGTGATAGAAGAAGTATACTCTCTCCCGATCTTCAAAGTCTTCCACTAGAGGAATATGTCCAAGAAAAATATGATGAAAGTCTTCGGCAGGTTCCAAGACTCTCTGGCGAAAGCCCACGAGAGCATAGAATGAGAGAATTATTCTATTTAAATATAAAATGGTTCATGATAACCTTACTTACTAGAAAAGATAGAATGAGTATGGCAAGTGGCCTAGAGGTAAGAGTTCCTTTTGCAGACCAAAGGCTTGTAGAATATGCATACAATATCCCTATGGATATGAAATATTATAAAGGACGCGAGAAAGGAGTATTAAGAGAAGCTCTTACAGGTTTACTTCCAGATGATGTACTTTGGAGGAAGAAGAGTCCTTATCCAAAAACTCAAAACCCTAACTATACTATGGCAGTTCAAAAATTGATGAATAATATACTAAAGGATAAATCCTCACCTATACTACAACTCATAGACCAAAAACATGTTCAAGAAATAGTCGATTCAGGTGGTAGTGCATATAAGAATCCTTGGTATGGTCAACTTATGACAGGGCCTCAACTTATAGCTTATTTAATTCAAGTAAATACTTGGCTTAAAGAATACAATGTAATTTTAAAGTAAATTAAGAGGTACTTACTTTTTTAGTAAGTACCTCTTAATTATCATGATTTAAAACAATTCATTAATAAAATAAAAAAATACACTGTAGATTTTTTCTACAGTGCCTTTTATCTATATTACTTCATTATCTAAGTTTGCCCCAGAAAACTGACTATTATAAAGATCTGCATAGAAACCATTTTGAGCAAGAAGTTCATTATGGTTACCCATTTCAATAATACTTCCCTTATTCATAACTAATATTAATTCTGCATCTCTAATTGTAGAAAGTCTATGTGCAATTACAAAACTTGTTCTATTTTGCATAAGCTCAGTCATTGCCCTTTGTATATAAACCTCTGTTCTTGAATCAACGCTACTTGTAGCCTCATCAAGTATCATTATAGTAGGATTTGCAAGTATTGCCCTAGCTATAGTAAGAAGTTGTTTTTGACCCTGTGATATATTTGAAGCTTCTTCATTTAGTATAGTATTATATCCATCTGGAAGAGTCTTAATAAAGTGATGCGCATGAGCAGCCCTTGCTGCCTTCATAACTTCCTCGTCAGTTGCTCCCTCTTTGCCATAGGCAATATTTTTCATTATAGTACCATTAAAGAGCCAAGTATCCTGAAGCACCATACCAAACATATTACGTAATTCTCCACGTTTTATGTCTCTTATATCAACTCCATCAACTGTAATCTTACCTGCATCTATCTCATAAAATCTCATAAGCAAGTTAACTAATGTTGTTTTACCAGCACCTGTAGGTCCAACAATTGCAATTGTATGACCTCGTTTTACATCAATGTTCATGTTTGTAATAAGAGGTTCTTCTGATTTATAACTAAAATCAACATTCTCAAACTTAACCTCTCCCTTAGGAAACTCAATTACCTTAGTATCCTTAGTTTCTGCAATCTCTTCAACCTCATCAAGTAATTCAAATATACGCTCTGCAGATGCTACTGTTGATTGAATAATATTTGCAATATTTGCAGTTTGAACTATTGGCTGAGTAAATTGATTAGAGTATTGAATAAAGGCTTGAATATCACCTATAGTAATTTTTCCTTGTGTTGCTAAAAGTCCACCAACAACGCAAACTACTACATAACCTATATTACTAACGAATCTCATCATAGGCATTATTATTCCTGATATGAACTGAGCTTTCCAACCTGCATTGTATAACCTGTCATTAATATTTCTAAATTCTTCAATAGAATCTTTCTCATGTCCAAAAGATTTAACAATTTTGTGTCCAGTGTACATCTCTTCAACATGACCATTAAGCTGTCCAATTTCTTTCTGCTGAGCGGCAAAATATTTTTGTGAACGCTTTGCTACAAACGCTGTCACAACAATATACAGTGGCAATGTTAAAATAACAACTAGTGTCATTAATGGACTTATTGTTAGCATCATAATGATAATACCGATAATTGTAACAATAGACGTAATGAGCTGTGTAAGACTTTGTTGAAGCGTTGTTGATATATTATCAACATCATTTGTTACACGACTTAATATTTCGCCATGAGTTTTTGCATCAAAAAACTTAAGTGGTAGACGTGAAAGCTTCTCTTCAACTTCACGACGCATATTGTAAACAGTTTTCTGTGCAACTCCAGCCATTATATATTGTTGAAGAAAACCAAAAACTGTACTTACTAAATATAATCCAAGTAATAAAAGAATAATATTCTTTATATATGTGAAATCAATCATGCCGCCATTCACATTCATTATCTTAGAAGTTGCAGCTTTAATTTGAGCAAGGCCCGCAATCACTTTGGGACTCTTTGCCGCTGCAGGATTAGCCTGTACTAAAGCTGCTATTTTACTTTGCGCTAAATGTAACTGAACTAGCCCAAATTTATTCATTATACCCTCAAACAATCTAGTTATTGCCCATCCAGAAATCTTAGGACCTACTATTGTAAAAACAGTACTAATGATTGCAAATATAAAAACTAGAATAAAATTAGTTCTTTGAGGCTTTAAATAACTTAAAAGCCTTTTTAATGTACCTTTGAAGTCTTTGGCTTTAACTACAGGCCCTGCAAAGGATCCCATTGGTCCACCCGAGCGCCCCATGCCGCCTCCTGATTTGTTGTTCTTGTTGTTTTCACTCATGATAATTCCTCCTCTGAAAGCTGTGAAGATACAATCTCATGATATACCTTACAACTATTTAAAAGTTCCTTGTGAGTTCCTATTCCTGAAATTTTGCCCTCATCTAAAACTATAATTCTATCTGCGTCCATAACAGTTGCAACCCTTTGAGCAATAATTATTACTGTAGATTTTGATGTCTCTTTTTTAAGTGCTGCACGTAGCTTTGCATCAGTTTTGAAATCAAGTGCTGAAAAACTATCATCAAAAATATATATTCCAGGTTTTCTAACCAAGGCACGTGCTATAGATAGACGTTGTTTTTGTCCACCGGATACATTTGTTCCTCCTTGGGCAATAAGATGGTCATATCCTTCTTTCATTCCATTAACAAAATCCGTAGCTTGTGCAACTGTTGCTGCATGCTCAATTTCTTCAATAGTAGCATCAGATTTACCATATTTAATATTTTCGGCAATAGTTCCAGTAAAGAGTACAGTATTTTGAGGAACAAAACCAATCTTTGAGCGAAGGACTTCCTGAGACATTTCGCGAACATTTACTCCATCAACCAATACGGATCCACTAGATACATCGTAAAAACGAGGTATTAAGTTTATAAGAGTTGATTTACCAGAACCTGTACCACCAATAATAGCTGTTGTTTCACCCGGTTCTGTACTAAATGTTATGTTGCTAATCGCCGGTTGATCTGCACCTGAGTAACTAAATGTAACGTCCTTGAATTCAACATATCCACTTTTTTTATCAGCCAATTTAATAATCTTTGAATCAACTATTTCAGGTTCCATTTCTAATACTTCATTTATTCTTATTGCAGAAGCTTGAGCTCTTGGTATCATTATAAATACCATAGCAAGCATTAAGAATCCGAATAAAATTTGCATTCCATATTGTATAAATGCTATTAATGAACCAACTTCCATACTTCCAGCATCTATTCTTTTAGCACCGAACCAAATAATAGCAACTGTTGTGATATTCATAATTAACATCATTACTGGCAATAAAAATGCCATAATTTTATTTACTTTTATGGCATTATCCATAAGGTCGGTGTTAGCGTCATCAAATCTAACCTTTTCAGTATCAATACGATTAAATGCACGTACAACCCTAATACCAGTAAGGGATTCACGTAATACAAGATTTAATTTATCTATTTTCACTTGCATCAATTTAAATAATGGCATAGCGTATTTAAGAGTTACTCCAATAATTATTCCAAGTAAAGGAACTACAACTGCAAAGATCCATGTTAGTTGTGTATCCTCTCTTAAAGCCATAACAACACCGCCTATGGCAGTTAAAGGTGCAAAAAGCATAATAGAAAAAATCATCACTGTTGCTGTTTGAACCTGAGTAACGTCATTCGTAGTCCTTGTTATAAGTGTGGCAGTACCAACCTTATCAAACTCGTGAAGTGAAAATCCTTCAACTTTGGTAAACAATTTATTACGAATAATTCTACCAAGTCCTACAGAGGTTTTTGAAGATAGAAAAGCAGCTATAACTGAGCATATAACACCACCTGCTGAAATTATTAGCATGATTCCACCTATTCTAATAATATAATCTATCCCTTTATAAGCTCCACTAAAGCCCAAAAATGAAATAGTTTGAAGCGCATCTTTTTGTACTATACCTTTATCAACTATATCAGCCATTAACGTTGGTAAATATAAATTTGCAAGCACTTGAATAAAAATTAATAAAACTATTGCTATTATCTGCAACGTGTATTGTTTTAAAAACCTAAATAATTTGATCATCAATATCATCCCCATCCATTGTTATTACTTTATTTTTGTTGATCGCTCAAAAGCTTCTTAAGTGTATCTAAGCCTTCAAATATTTTATGAATTTCTTCCGCATTTCCCTTACTCATTATATCTGCAAGATTTTTTTCAAATTGTTTATGAAAACATTTATGCATGTCTTTAAAGTTGGGTGATATACTTACGTAAACTACTCTCTTGTCATCGATGCTTCTTTCTCTCACTACCATTTCCTGCTTCTCAAGTCTATCTATAATTCCAGATACTGTACTATTTGATAAACAGAGTTCATTACTTAGTTCTGTAATTTTAAGTTTCTTTTTTTTACTTAAAAGTCCCAAAACCATACCTTGCGGTGCAGACATACCCGTATCACTAAGCACTTTAGTCATACTATGTTTAAATAACTGCATTACTTCTTGAAATAGTCTTGCAACTTCTACACTTTCATTTAATTTTTCCATTTAATCCCCACCTCGTATATATTTCGTCCACAAATGTTTCGTGTCCGTATATTTAGCTTACGAAATATATTATAATCCCATAAATATTTTATGTCAATACATATATTAAAAATAAATGGGCACACATTAATGTCTGCCTCACTCAGGGTCTACAGATATAAAGTTAAACTGTTTCATGCTGGCTTTAGTGAATTTCGAATAAAAAGGTTTTATTGAACTTACATTTTCTAAAATTATATTTATTAAATCATTTCCTATCCGATAAAAAACAAAACACCTGTTACAATATGTTATAATATTAAAATGTGTTACTTAAATTTTAGAAAATTATGATAAAAATCTTAGGAGGTAACGAATGGAAAAATCAAAAGTATATTTTACAAACTTAAGAACAAAACCAGGATATTCTCTACTAGATAAACTTCAAAAACTTGTAGTCGAAGCGGGTATAAAAAATATTAATTTTAAAGATAAATTCGTAGCAATAAAAATTCATTTTGGAGAGCCAGGAAATCTTTCCTACATAAGACCAAACTATGCTGCAAAAATTGTTAAACTTATAAAAGAACTCGGTGGCAAGCCTTTCCTTACTGATTCAAATACTTTATACTCAGGAAGAAGACATAATGCTGTTGACCATATTGAATCAGCCATGGAAAATGGTTTTAATCCAATATCAGTTGGTTGTAACTTAATTATAGCTGATGGATTAAAGGGTGGGGATTATAGAGAAATTCCAATTAACCAAAAACATTGCAAAACTGCTAAAATAGGTTCAGCCATTGCGGATTCAGATATAGTTATCTCCATGACCCACTTTAAAGGCCATGAAATGACTGGCTTTGGTGGAACATTAAAGAATTTAGGTATGGGATCAGGTTCCGTTGGAGGCAAACTTGAAATGCATTCTGCCTCAAAGCCTTTTATGAAACATCGTAAATGCGTAAGCTGTGGCATGTGTATTAAAAATTGTCTACATGAAGCGATTACCTTTAATGAAGATAAAAAAGCAACTATAGACTATGAAAAATGCATAGGATGTGGTCAATGCGTTGCAGTCTGTCGTTATGGCTCTGCAACAATAAAATGGAATGAATCTGCAGATAGTGCTAATGAAAAAATAGCAGAATACACCTATGCAGTTATTAAAAATAAACCGAATTTTCATATCAGCTTCATTATGAACGTTTCCCCTAACTGTGATTGTTCACCAGAAAATGATGTGGCAATCGTTCCAGATATAGGAATAGCTGCATCCTTTGATTCAGTAGCTTTAGATCAAGCCTGTGTCGATATGGTGAATAAAGCAACAGCATTACATGAATGTGAGCTTTCTGATAACCATTATCACGAAGGTGATGATAAGTTTTCCAATATACATCCTGATACAAATTGGAAGGTTGGACTCGACCATGCAAAAGCAATTGGCTTTGGTACTGATGAGTATGAAATAATAACAGTTAAATAAAAATGTGCTATTAAAAAGAGATAATACCTATAGGGTCCATTATAAAGGCCCTTGGTATTATCTCTTTTTGTTAATGCTTAAAAGGAGGAAGTGAATTCAACATCACTTTCTCCTTTTTTATACTTCTATTTGTAAATACAAGTTATAATCATTCAGTTAATTATTTAAATAGTCTATTCATATATTATTATCCTACCAATATTTAGGAACTCTGTTCACCTACAATACTGCCAGTCTAGCACCCATATCAAATGCTTTTTGGCACTCAATAGGAAATTGGTTTGTTTTGACTTGCGCCTTGTGTTTTTCATCAAACATTGGGGCTTCATACTTTGCATAATCAGAAAACTGATAGGTATCCGTTGATATTAAAAATTCTGATGTTCCATTCAATTTTTCCAAGTAATTTTTGTTGCAGTTAAATATAGCTTTATAGTTTTGCTTTTGTACAATTTCCTCTGTGACATTCATAGTATAGATAAACGCTGTAGATACCTTGCCTTTAAAAAAGGATGCAATACCAGCATTATAGGTGATGTTTGGAAATATGAGGCGTTCCAAAAACGAGTGCATTTCTCCAGTAATATTACCCAAATATATGGGCGAACCAAGTAGTAAAACATCACATCCTGAAATCTTTTCTAGGATACTGGTTAGGTCATCTTTCATGGCACAACGACCTATATACTTGCTGTCTTTTATTTTACAGGCAAAGCAACTAGTGCAACCTTTAAAATTCAAATCATATAAATATATAATTTCTGTATCTGCACCCATAGATTTAGCTCCCTCAAGAGCCTTTTGAAGTAGTGAAGCCGTATTCCCGTCTTTCCTCGGACTTCCGTTAATAGCAATAACTTTCATATAAACCAATCATCTCCCATTCACTTATTTGATTCACTTTGACTATGTACCTATTATACTTTTAAGAGGCATTTAAACAAGTACGCACTTTTTTGTGCTCTAAATAATTAACCAATAGCATACCATAATATCCATTAAATAATAGAGTAAAATACAAATATTTGATAATACAATATGGAATTTCTTAAAGTAACTTGAAATAAGAAACTACAAAACTATTGAATTTTCTTGTTTCAAGTTCGTTTGCAAGGCATGCAGGATAAATTACTTGCTTTGTTAACTTAATATTCAACATTTCTTAGAGATAATCCCTTCGCTTTAGCCATTGGAATATATTCTGATGCTGTTTTTTCATTCAACAATTTCTCTATATCCATAGCATTAATTTTCCCTTTACCTACTTCTAAAAGGCTTCCCACAATAATTCTTACCATATTCCATAAAAAATCATCTGCATTAATTTCTATCTCAATCATATTATTTTCTTCAGTAATATTTATATAATTAATAGTTTTAACTGTAGATTTAGTATTCGGTGATACTGTCGCTAAATACTGAAAGTCATGAGTTCCAACTAAAGTTTCTGCCGTAATCCTCATTTCTTCTATATTAAGTTTCACCTCAGAATTATAAACATACTTTCTATTAAATACATTTCTTAATTCACTATTACTTATTTTATATACATAAGTTATTGATTTTATGTTATATCCTACATGGAATCTTTCACTCGCTTCTATCATGGATTTCACTACTATATCATTCGGTAAAAATTCATATAGACAATCCATAATAGCTTCTACGCTTAGATCACAATTAGTATGAAAATTTGCCACATAGTTTTCAGCATGTACTCCTACGTCTGTTCTTTCACAACCTGAAACTTCTATAGTTTCTCCTGATATTTTAGATAATGTACTTTCTATTTTCCCTTGAAGTGTTAAATCATTATCGGCTTGTTTTTGCCATCCTTTATATCTACTTCCATCATATTCTAATATCATCTTTAAATTTCTCATATATATCCACCTTTAATTTATTTAATTATTCATCAGTTGCTTTACCCCATGGAGATCTTAATTATATCTATCATGTTAACATAAAACTATCATATTTTAATAATATGCACCCAAAATCTCACTAAACATTATTTTTCATTCTTTTAAATTATATTTCTAATTAAAATAACTAAGCTAAAAATAGAACTTTAAACAAATATGATTTTAAAACTGTTACACTAAAATTAAAAATAAATAATAACATCTTTAGGAGGCAACCAATGATTACAACATTAGGCTTTATAGCTGCTTTTTTTACAACCCTTTCTTTTTTACCACAAGCAATTAAAGTAATAAAAACTAAGAATACCTCAGGACTCTCCTTCACCATGTACCTGATATTTATTATAGGAGTCTCTTTATGGCTGGCATATGGAATTATTACAAAAATATGGTCTATGATACTAGCCAATGGTATAACACTTATATTTGCATTAGTTATTTTAAAATATATCATAGATGATTTAAAGAAAAACAAAGAAGTTTAAGAAATATAAATCATTATCATTAATAAAATCACTCTTAATCAGATCTCTTGTTTCAATCTCGTTCCTTTCCTTTTGCACATATTAAGTATAAAATTCTCCGAAGTAACTTGCAGCAAGAAGCGAAAAAACATTGAAATTACTTAATGAAATTTCACATTTTGAGCTCTTATTGCAAGTCACATAGGAAGATTTTCATACTTTATCTCCTAATATATTGGCTCATGACTATTCATAGAAAAACCATCAATCATTACATCTAACCTTTCCTGCGTATCCTCTATTATCTCTACAGGTTTTAGTTTCTTTACAATACCAAAAGATTCCTTCAATGAGAGTTTATCTCCACGTCCCGATATAACCCACAATGTTTTATACCCTTTTGGCATTACATCCAACTTTTCTTCACCTTTTCCATCTGTAAAATATATCAGTATATTAGTATCTGTATTATTTACATACTTAACCACAGGTGAAAATTTTGTACCCCCACGACTATTACACCGTTCTCGTACATTATTTATAGATTTAACAGTGTATACCTGCCTAATTTCTGTATCACATTCAAGCAATGTTATTTCATGCTTATAAGTTCTTACAATATTAAAAACTTCCTTTATTGCTCCATTAAATTCCTCGTCACTTATACTACCACTTATATCTATAGCCAGTGTAATTCTAGCTGTGTGTCCTCTAAGTTCTCCCCTTAAATCTAATCTGTTAGGTTGCCGCCTACTTCTCCTTGATACAGTCTTTTTTTTATCACTTTCCAAAGTCCCCATTATTTTTTTAAGATATAAATTCCATGGAATTTCACCTTTATTACTTTTTAATCCCTTGAGAATGCCCTCTAAATAAAGAGGAACTTTCCCTTTTTCTGAAAGTGCCGCAAATTTCTCAGTAAAATTTTTGAGAGTTTCATCGTCTACCTCTATGGATTCTTCCCATAAATCGTGAGTATTAGAAACATCATATTCTTTTTTTATGTGCTTATCCTTAGAATTATCCTCCACGCTTTGATCCTCTTCTTCTAACAGGTTTAATGCTTCTTGAATCTTTTGCGCATAAAAATCCATAGTCATATAAGGTTGTAACTTTAAACTATACTTAAAATTTATACTTTCTAAAGTTGTAGCATACGGCGGTAAATAATTTAAATATTGATTTACTACTATATCCATTGCCATATTAATAGCCAATGTACTATATTTTATTTTAAGACTCCTTGCGCGGCTTAAATGAGAAGATAATATGTGATAAATCTCATGTTTAATAGTACTTTTCATCTGATTTGGTGTAAGATTTAAGAATATATAGGGATTAAAGTAAATAACATACCTAGATAATTTAAAGTTTACAGCTGTGGGCGAGCTTATATCATATTTTATCTCTCTAGACATTTGAAGGAGAAAATAGCCATAAAAATTTTCATTATCTTCTATAAGCATAAAATTAACCATGGTAACGAGCCGTAAGAAATCCTCTGTAAAATTGGTTGGCATGTTTTTTATACTTACCACATTAGAAATTTCATCATAAAGTGCACTTTTAAGACTTTCAAATTTTTTTCCCATAATTTCACCTAGCCTTTTATTTCATTGTAGGCTTTAAAATACATTTCGACGAAAGCTTCATTTTCCAAACATAACTTATAAAGGCCAACATTGTTTTCTTTAATGTCCTGCATAATTCCTATACCTAAGTCCACAGGGTAAATCCCCAAGAATTCTACAAGTCTTTCTATATCACTATTAAAAATTTCTCTCTTATCTAAGACATTCAAAATGTTTTTTGCAATCAAATATAACCTAGTATGGCTTTCCTTTTTAATTTCTGCAATTATTTCAAGAGATAATTTAACGCCTGTATACACATCATCATAAGAAATTAGAGGTTTATTATCTTCCTGTGCAAATGCCATAAACTCCTCCGCAATTTGATTACCTAAGTTTCCTTTTAGTATATTTAAAAATATTCTTTTAGCAATCGTATCTTTGTTCCCCTTATAAATCCTATAGCTTTTAGAAACCCGCTCGAAACTTCTAGGCGTTGCTCTTATTTGATCATCTTTGGGATTGCTAAGTAAATATTCTGGGAAAGTAGATATAAATTCTATAACTTTTTGCTCTAAATTATTTTCAGTAGCCCAGGAAATCCATGCTAATGAATCACATTCCATATGTAGTAAAACAAACCTATTTTCTTGTGCTGCATCCATATCAACTACTTGATAATCAAAATCATCTCCATATTTACTAGAAGGATTCATTGCGGCTAGAATTTTAACATCTTTATTTAGCTTATACCCATTTATCTCTCTATTTAATATAAGATTCATAAGCTCTTGTTGCACCGTATGCTCACAACGGTTTATTTCATCAATAAATAGAAATACCTCTTTACCATCATTTATTAAACTATTTATTTCCTGTAGTTTTGTGTGAACAGCATAAACAGTATTTTTAACGCGAACATCCTTACCTTTTGCATCTTTAAAAATATAATCTTCAACTGTTGGAAGACCACCTATCTCCCCCTCTTTTAGAAGGTTTCCATCTATAATAACTAAGCTCCAGCCTTTGCGTTTTGCCAGTGTTTTAGCGAGCGCTGTTTTCCCTATACCACTTTCACCTACAATTAAAGGCACTTCATCCGTTTCTATAACAAGCTCTACGCTTTGAACGGTATCCTTAAAATTCATAACTTATCCCCTTTTACATCATATTCAGTTTTTCATCGACTGCTATTTTTTTACAGGTTTTACTACCATATTTATAAATAAAAATTATCTTATCCATTGATATATTGCCATTTTTCTCGTTTATACTATCACAATTTATAAAATCTCTAACATATTTTTCAGTAATTTCATCTTTAGATAATGCATCTTTAAAAGCCATCTCTATAACATCTCTCGGTAGGTCATTGATAAAATATTTTATTACCAATGCATTATGTTTTAAAAACAATATTTTTTTATATTCATCTATATTTGAAATAAATTTTATTGCAGCTTCATTTTCGCGTATTGCTAATACTTCTGCATTTATAGTTGCATTTTTTACATATCTTAAAGCATCATAATTTATTTTGATAGCCAATAATTGAATTTTTTCAATTGGCTTATCTATGTATTTTATAGAATCGTAATCTTTTTCTATAGCTAATTTTTGAAGTAGGACACTTGGATTTTTAGCATATTTAATTGCGTACCCTTTTTGCTTGATCCCTATCTTTATTAATTCTTCCGATGGCTCTTTAATAAACTCTAAAGTATTCCAAAGCTTCGACACGACATATTTTTTCATACCATAACTTGGATTTTCTATAAATTCAATCGCCCTCGAATTATTTCTTATAGCAATTTCCTTCATTTCCTTTGTAGGGTTTGGCATATAACGGATCATTATCCCATCTTTTCTTAGAGCCATGAGTTTCATTTCATCACTAGGATTTTCAATATTTTTTATAACAATTGGGTTATTCTTTATCATCTCAAGAGCTTTATCTTCTCGCATATTACTGCACCTCGTTGCAAGACATCATAACTTGTTATCTCTTCCAGATGCCTTATATATTTATACTAATTATAACATAAAAAAGAAAACTATAATTTAGAGCAAATAAAAAAAAGAGATATTTCTATCTCTTTCATAAATTAATCAAAATTTTAGAATTATAATCCAAAATACCGTTGCTCTAATTTTTACACCTATCTTTATGATAGGTGGGTGTTCTCAGAGATGTTTAACTGTCCTTGCCAATTTAACACTGGTCTTATAGGCCAAATCCACACCTAGATCTTGAACTCCCGTATAAATATTGTAGGTTGAAAATAAGAGCTTCACGAATATCTCAGAAATATCAATTTATAAAAATCTTGAATACGTTTAATTTCTTTTGTTAATTTTATTATATCAGAATTTAATTAAAATTCAATAGTATTTTACGTATTTTTAAAAATAATTATACTAGATAATTTTTCCTGTTTTTAAGTGCCTTTTAATTTTTATATTTAGGAATAATATTTTCCTTCCTGCATAAATACAAATCATTAATTTGGAGATAATAATATTAAAGAAGGTGTTATGATGAATGAAGGTCTAATAGTACTCGTAAGAGGTGTAATCGGATTTTTTACCTTATTAATATTTACTCGTGTTCTCGGTAAGCAGCAGATTAGTCAACTAACTTTTTTTGATTATGTAGTTGGCATCACTATTGGCTCTACTGCCTCCACTCTAACTACAGATTTGACTAGTAGAGCATGGCCTCATTGGGTAGGATTATTTACTTGGGCTATCTTGTGTCTTATCTTGCAATTAATAACAATTAAATCAAAAACTGCAGAAAAATTTCTGGATGGTGAACCAACTATTGTTATTACAAATGGAAAAATACTTGAACAGTCTATGAAAACTTTTCGTTATACAATAAGTGATCTTTTAGCTCAGTTAAGAGATAAAGGTATTTTTGACTTAGATCAAATAGCTTATGCAGTACTTGAAAAAGATGGTAAATTATCTGTCTTAAAAAAGACTGAATGTGATTCTGTTACACCAAAGGATCTTAATATTAAAACTACAGCCGCAAGTATTGATTATGAAATAATTAGTGATGGATCTATTATTCAAAATAATTTAATAAGCATTAAAAGAAATGAGAGATGGATAATTAACAAATTAAAAAAGCAAGGTATTAATGATGTTTCTGAAGTATTTTTAGCTATATATAATGCATCAAGTGGATTACATATAGATCTTTACAAAGATCATATAAAGCAAAAAAATAAATAATATAAAGGAGCTGCTAAATGAAAAAATTTATATCTTTTATTATACCAATAGTTACCTTAATCTCCTTTCTAATAATAATGCTAGGAGGTAATTACTTTAAAAGGCCCCATAATTCATCAGAAGATTTAATTGCTTTTATAAATATATCTATAAAACATGCAAAAGTTGAAAATTGGGATAAACTTAACGAAGATATAACTAAGATAGATTACGCCTGGAAAAAAATTATACCACGAATTCAATATAGCGTAGAAACAGATGAAATATTAGATATAAATTTAAACCTTGCTAGACTCAAAGGATCCATAGAAAGTAAAGATAAAAGTAGTACAATAATTGAATTAAATGAAATCGTAGAAAATTGGAATGACCTAATAACATAGATAATATATAATGTCTCATTAATAATTTAATATTTTTTCTTATAGAATACTCTAACGAAAAGCATATATCTCTACAAATGCTTTCACTTCACCAAGTAATTATAATTTATTTTATTATCATCTACTAAAAAAATAAACTCGCTATCGCTCAAACATATGTTTTTCTTTACGCATCTGAAAATAAAATAAATAAAAAATTACTAAGGCTTGTTCAAATGTATTTTACGAAATATATACTCTTGTTAGCATCCTCTAAGAAAAAAGACTTTATTTCAAAACGGAAATTACCTATATTTTTGTTCCTAATCGGCAGGCTATTGCCTTTAAAAACGGATTGCTAGAGCATATTGCTATAATAGCCCTTCTGGCTACAAAAATTAAAATATGTTTATGTAAATATCAGAATAATTTTATAAACGTATAAACATGTAAGAGGTGAAATATAGTATATAGTAAGTTTACAGGATCTTAGTTTATGCAGTGTAAAATTCCCGTAAAGCGGACCAGGACGGGAAGCGCGGAACCCTGAGACAGGACGTCGAATGGTTCTTATAGGCAATTTTACATGGAATAAACTTAGAAACTGTTAATGCACGGTCTACTATCCCAACCTCTTACATGCTATACTTTTATAAGGTTACGTCGCATTTAGACACTATTATTGATAGTATCTAGAATAAACTTTTTTTAACCACATGAAGTTCATGTAAAGCTCTAGTTGCCATCACATACCTGAGTTTATCCTCTTGCTTATATTTATCTGTTTTATGCTCACCTATATCACTAGGCTTATCTAGCACCATTAAAACTGCATCAAACTCAAGTCCCTTAGCAAAATATGATGGAAGTACCACTATCCCGCTGTGATATACCGAATTTTCTTTATCTATCATCTTAACATTTACAATCCCACTAATTAGCTCAAAAACCTTTTCTGTTTCTTTTATATCTTTGCAGATAATTGCGATATTTTCATAAGTTTTACTTTTAAAATCTTCAACTTTTTGAAGTATAATTTTTTTAAGTTCATCCTTATCAGTAACCAATTTTTCCGTTACCCTTTCACCATTTCGTACTATAGGAACAATAGGCTCTGCATCCAAATACTTATTAGCATACTCCATAATTTCCTTTGTAGATCTATAGCTTGTATTTAGGCTAAACTCCTGAACATTTAAATGTGGGAGTATATTTTTTATATCATGCATAGGCAGTTTTCCCACATATGGTATTAGTCTTTGATTGCTATCACCAACTATAGTTAAGGAATTACATTTTGTTAATTCCTTTACTACTAAGAATTGAAGTTGATTATAATCTTGAGCTTCATCTATTACTACATGCTTTATTTCCTCAGACATCTTTATACCTTCTAGCTTAATTTTAAAATATAAGATCCCACCTAAATCATTTTCAGTTAATTTTTTATAACCATTGATTTTGTTGTATAAATCAACACAGTTTCCATTCTCAATCCAGGTAAGTTTTTTCTTTAGAACTAGTACTTCTTTGATAACTTCTCTGATTTTAAGTCTTCTATTAAAATCTAGATCATTTACTTTAAAATCCTGTTCTTCTTTAGATAAAGAGAACACAGTTTTTTCATATTCCTTTTGTATAAGTCTAACTTTTTCGTCTCTTGCATTGCTAATTTTCGAATAAATAATTCTTTTAATTTTCTTGCTTCTTCTAAATAAAGGCATCGTTTTATAATCAACTCGAAACATTTCACTTATATCTTCCTTAGATAAAACTAGCTCATTCATAAAAAATAAATCTTCTATTGTAAAATATTCACTATCTAATTTTTCTACTGCATCATCAAGGAATGTTTTATACTCCGTAGAATTTTTATACATTATATCTTTTGTAAATTCTTTTTCTCCACTAAGCACTTTTTCCATGTATTCTTTTAGACTCATTACTTCCTCAAGCTCTAAAAAGTCAAATGCAAAGTCTCTAAATGTTGTTTGCTTAACACCCGATTCGCCAAGGCTTGGGAGAACTGTTGATATATATTCTATAAATACATTATTAGGACCTAATATCAAAACCTTATCTTGAAGTATTTTTCTATAATTATAAAGTAAATATGCTACTCTATGAAGAGCAATAGTAGTTTTTCCACTACCTGCAACACCATCAACCACAATAGTTTGGGTCCTTGGTTGTCTTATTAAATCATCCTGTTCCTTTTGTATAGTCATTATTATATCTTTAAGTTTTTCACCCGCATTACTACTAAGAACCATTTGAAGTATCTCATCTTTTATATCTAATGCTGAGTCAAACATGCCCATAAGCTTTTCTTTTTTTATAATGTATTGTCTCTTAGCCAAAATATTTACAGGTATTTTTTCCTTAGGCGCATCATAAAAAGCCTCCCCTAGAGCTCCGGTATAAAATAGAGATGCAACTGGGGCCCTCCAATCTACTATTAAAGGTTCATATGTATTCTCTGGAGTAACTCCAAATCTTCCTACATACATTTCATTAATACCATAATCTTCTTCGGAAAAATCTATTCTTCCAAAATAGGGTGCACTCTTAAGTGCAGTTAACTCCTTAAGTCTTCTATCAATAGTTTTAAAAGCTTCTTCCTTGACATATATCTCATGATCAAAATATTCTATTACCATATCTTCATCATCTCTATAGTCTTCTATCACTTTTTTCCTATATTCTAAAATATATTTTGTCATTTCTGTTCTCTTTTGAATATATTTTATGATTTCTTCACTAATAATTTCAACTACACTCTTTAATTTTTCTTCTTCTATATTAAATTCTAGTTGCTTCTTTAACTCTACTTCTATCATACTAGCATCCATATCATATTTATTATCACTCAAAACTATCGCCCCATTTCTATGATTATAATATATACAAGACGTATTCAAATTAATAACAAATGAACACTTTAGCTATTTGTTTAAATACGCCTTAATCTCATGTGTCTAAAGAACTTCATGCCATCCAATAATATCTGAAATACCAAGACCTGGAGAATCGTTAATGCTTATACAATTACCCGTGATACACGCCCCGCCAATTATTGAATTTGTTTCAAAAAATAACATAGTATCTAGATCTGCTTTAACCAAATTAGATTTCGATGCTGCAAAACTAGCTGCTGCTGTTATTCCTATTCTACTTTCTAGCATACATCCCATCATGCATCTTATACCCATATTTTCTGCCATATTATATATCTTTATTGCATTATTAATGCCTCCGCACTTCATAAGCTTTATATTTATAAGGTCAGCAGCTCTTTTTTCAATTATTTTAAAAGCATCTGATGGGCCAAAAACTGCTTCATCTGCAAGAATTTTTGTATCAACATTGTCTGTAACATATTTTAATCCATCTATATCCCAAGAATTTACTGGCTGCTCAACAAACTCAATATCGAGGCCCATATCTTCAAATTTTCTAATGATTTTTACAGCTTCCTTTGGTCTCCAACCTTGGTTAGCATCTACCCTTATATTTATTCCCCGCCTTACTGCTTTCCTTACTGCTTTCACTCTCTCAATATCAAGGTCTACATTATTTCCAACTTTTACTTTTAAGCAAGTATAGCCATCCATTACAGCTTTAAATGATTTCTCTACCATTTTTTCCACTGTATCATTTGATATTGTAAGATCTGTAGTTAATGAATTTTTATATCCACCCAAAAATTTATAAAGTGGGATTCCATATTTCTTGCAAAGCAAATCATAAATAGCAATATCAATAGCAGCTTTCGCACTATTATTCCCATGAATAGAATTATGAATCACCAGCATAATTTGTTCAAGATTATCAATGTCTAAGCCTATAATCTCAGGTTTTATATAACTTATTGCTCCAATAATAGAATTCTCTGTTTCACCGGTTATAAAAGGCGTTGGAGCTGCACTACCATATCCTACTTCCCCTGTATCTGTAATCATTTTTATAACTATCTCATCAGAATATGTAAGAACTTTCTTCCCTACTTTATATGCATGCATCAAAGGAATATTAATTTTTCCCATTTTTATATCTTGTATTTTCATAATTATCCCCCACTAAAAAGTATATATTTTTATATTATCTATAGTGCTTAACTTATTTATACAATGCTCTGCACAATATTTCTAGTATAAAATTTTATTATACCTCAATATCCAGTTTAATTCTACGGTTTTTATAGAATTTAACCCTTTCAAATACTAAGGCCTACATCTTATCTTATAAGATATAGGCCCAGAAATCATTAAGTTTCACAAAGTTATTTACTTATATTTACTTTGCGAGTTCGTATAGTGCGTGAGCATATATTTTAGCATTCTTAATTAAATTATCTATTGTGATATATTCATTTTGTTTATGAATAGTATCTGGTTCTCCTGGAAACATTGGTCCAAAAGCCACGATATTGGGCATTTCTTTAGCATAAGTTCCTCCACCTATAGACAACAATTTAGCTTCTTCTCCTGTTTGCTCTGTATAAACCTTTTGAAGTGCTTTAATAATTGGACTATCTGGTGAAAAGTATAATGGTTCTTGATGAACGAACTTTTCTACTTTTATTCCAGTTCCCTCTAATCTATTATTAAATGGATTCATCATATCTTCTAATTTATTTGTTACAGGATACCTTAAATTTAATGTTAACGTAGCAGACTTTTTATCCATATTTATAGTTCCAACAAGAAAAGATAATTTTCCAGAGATTTCATCTTCAAGACTAACGCCAAAAGACTCCCCATGTATTTCCATACCTATATTTTTATTTATGAATTTTACGAATTTTGATACATCGGTTGCTCCGAAATCGATAGTCCCAATGAAATCAAATAATTGCATTATAGCATTCTGTCCAAGGTGTGGTAAACTTCCATGAGCCGATTCACCTATAGATTTAATTATTATCAAATTTTTATTAACTACTGCAGAAAGTTTGTAACCATTATTTTTTATAAAACTTCCTAATGATTTAATAATACTTTGTGCGTTGGTAGATATAATTCCAGCTTCACAATAATCAGGTACCATGTTCGCTGCCTGACCACCCTTTATATATTTTATATAATTTTCAAAACGATTCTCTCCATTAAAGTCTTTTACTATGTTGAAAATAGTTATACCTTTTTCTCCATTAATAATTGGATAATCTGCATCTGGTGTAAATCCGGCAACTGGTGGTTTTTCTTTTTCTAAGTAATGTTCAAGTTCCTTACTTCCTGTTTCTTCATTAGTTCCAAATAAAACTCTAATTCTTTTAGAAAGGGGCAATTTTGCATCCTTAATTGCTTTTAATCCATAAAGTGTTGCCATTATTGGTCCTTTATCATCTGTAGTTCCACGTCCGTACATTTTTCCATCATGAATTTCTGCGCCATAAGGTGGATAAATCCATCCATCTCCCTCAGGAACTATATCTAAGTGACCTAATGCTAAAACATAATCTTCACCTTGCCCATACTCTGCATACCCAACATAACCATCTAAGTTAACTGTATGGAGGCCTAAATTCTTTGCAGTGTTTAAAGCACATTCTAGTGATTTAGCTACACCTTCCCCAAAAGGCATTCCAGGTTTTGCCTCACTTTCCGTGCTCTTAATTCTGATGATTTCCTGAGTGGACTTAATAATATCCTCTTTCATTACATCAATTAATTTATTTAATTCCATATTCTTTTCCCCCCCATATTATTTTTCAAAAGTTATCCATCCTCTTCAAGATAAATATCTTAGAAACATGATCAATGTATATCATTTTGCTCAGTAATCGTTATTTACTTCCCATTCTTAAATTTTCTTAATGGTATATAGCAAAATTTTTTTCTTGTAATTTATCTTTGTTTTTTATTAAACATATATTTCACCTGCAAAATAATTAAGAGCCATTATGGCTCTTAACTTATATTTTTTCATATAAATCTTAAATTAAATAATATATACCATATTTAATTATAACATTAAACAACTGTTTTATCTACTTTCGTAGCAAACGTATAAATCCATTAAAGCTTTAATTGAATGTTTCGGGAACTCCCTCTCCCAAGGCATTCTTAGCTTTGGGCTGTCCTGTATACTTTTTAATTTTTTTTCATGGTATCAATTTTCATACCCTTTCCGACTTTTTGATCTCCTCTATCAAATGTAATCCAACCACGTCTGTTTAAGTATCTAATATACATTATTAGTCTTTCATATACAGGTTGGCATCTAGAACCAAACTTCTCTTCAAATTTTTTCCCTATATTATATACTGTTGTTTTACCATCAATTAGTAGCCACACTGTAGATCCAAGTTCGTCTAAAGCCATATCACTAACATTAGGCTTTCTCACGAGCCATCTTACAAATTTTTCAATAGCTTTATTATGATTAAAAATTAAATAGACTTTATCTTCTCTTATTTCCCAAGTCTCATGCTTCTTTTTAGGAACATACAATAAAAAGTTATCTTGTTTAAAATTTTCTTTCTTCTTATTCTTTTTATTTTTAATATGTCCATTTTCCATTAAATCACCTACAAATTGTAAAGAGCCTTATCTAAAAAGGCTCTTCACTTATTTTTTATTCATTAATCATCATCTGCGATTCAGAAATGTCGTTAAGCTTTTTGAGTTACTTTTGTAATATATTTGTAGACCCATGTTGCAAATAAGAACATGATTATTGCCGCTGTCCAAGGACTACCTGTAATTGATGGTAATATTTTAGCTCCAAAGCCAATGTTTACTTGAGCTATAGCAAATACCGCTATAAGTATACCAACAAGTGCATCACCTGCAACAAGACCTGATGCAAGAAGAACTCCTTTTTCAGTTTGAATTTTTAATTGTTCACTGCTTGACCCGCCTTTATCTTTCTTGAATTTTGTATTAACCATAGCTCTTAGAATGCCACCAATGAGAACTCCACTACTTAAGTAAATTGGTAGATATAAACCAAGTGCAAATGGTAAAACAGGAATATTCATTAATTCACACATAATTCCAAATGTAGCACCAACAAGAACTAGTGCCCATGGAAGTTGAGATGTCATAATACCCTTTACAACCATAGACATAATTGTAGCCTGTGGTGCCGGAATTGCTTTAGATCCTAAACCATAAGCAGAATTCAGCATCATAATAACTCCCCCAACTACAGCTGCTGATGCAATAGTTGCAAGTAACATGGCTAATTCTACTCTCTTAGGAGTACCTCCAATAATGAATGTAGTTTTTAAACTCTGTGCTGCTCCACCAGCAATTGCTGTAGCAACACAAACAACTGCGCCAACAGTTATAGCGGCTATCATTCCTTTATTTCCTGTATGACCTGTTGCTTTTAAAACTGATGTTACAAATAATAATGTAGCTATTGTCATTCCTGATATTGGGTTATTGGATGTTCCAATAAGTCCAACCAGCCTTGCAGAAACTACTGCAAAAAAGAATGAGAATATAACTGCCATTAAAGCTCCGATTAATCCAACATTAACTCCTGGAACTATTGGATAAAGCCAAGTCATAAAGAACACAAATGCTACTGCGCCTATAACCCATGACATTGGGGTATCAATTTCAGTTCTCTTAAGTCCACCTTTATTTAAATCAACCCCACCTAGTGCTGATTTAAATGATTTAATTATAGTTGGCATAGCTTTAATTATACTTATAAATCCACCTGCTGCAACTGCACCAGCGCCAACATATCTTATATATTTACTCCAAATTGTTGCAGCATCCATTTGTGAAATCAAAACTGTCGATGGAAAAAGTGGTACAGTAAGTCCAGCACCAACATATTTTAATAATGGTATAAGACCAAACCATGCAACTAAACCACCTGCAAACATGTACATGGAAATTTGAATTCCAACTATGAATCCAACACCAAGAAGTGATGCCATTACATCTGCTCCAAAGAAAGTACTTTGGAATGATTTAATCGTCCATGATGGCTCTTCAAGCCAGAACATAAACCCGCCAGACAACAGCTTATAAGCTCCGCCTGCGGAAAGACCAGTAAGCATCGTTTTTAATCCCGTTCCACCTGCACTTGAACTGACAAGAACTTCAGACGCAGCCATGCCTTCTGGGTAAACTAGATTACCATGTTCTTCAACTACAAGGTATTTTCTTAATGGAGTTACAAAAAATATACCTAATAATCCACCTAGTAATGAAATAATGACAATTGAAAATAACGATAATTTGCTTCCAAGTAATATTACTGCTGGAACAATAAATATAAGTCCGCCTGCTAATGATTCACCCATTGAAGCCATAGAAGCAATCATGTTAGTTTCAAGAATATTATTTCTCTTGAAAATACCTTTTAAAAGACCTGTTGCAATAATTGCTGCTGGAATACCTGCTGCAATTGTCATACCCACCTTTAATCCAAGGTATGTATTTGCTGCGCCAAATATAACTGCCACTACAATACCTAATAATATAGAAACAGCAGTTAATTCTGGCAAAGCTTGGCTTAATGGAACATAGGGTACATAATCTTCACCCTTAATTCCACCATAAGCATTAGAATGAAGTTTTTTTGATTCCTCCATGATATATCCTCCTTATTAATTATAAATATTAATTATAAATATTAATTATTTATTAATGCAATT
>DHIM01000298.1:1338-5193 GCA_002403785.1 Clostridium sp. UBA4746 | reverse complement strand
TGAACATTTATTAATTAACGAATGCAAAACATCATTGTTGATATTAGTATTTATTTGTTCAAAAAACAAAGAATCTATTGAAATATGTAAACATACAGAAATATTTATCAATGTATTGATGCTCATTTTTCTTTCTCCTCTTTCAATTTGTCCTAAAAAATATGGAGAAAGGTTTAGAAGTTCCGAAAATTTTTCTCTTGTCATATCAAATTTTTCTCGTTCAATTCTTATTCGATTTCCTATCTTTATGTAATTAACCTCATTTTGCATATTACTCACCCTCTATAAGCTAACTTTTTATTTACCCATATTAATATTACATGAAAATACTAAATATATAAATAAGCTAACTGCCTATAAATTATATTCTGAATAAGGTTATATTTTTAGAGAAAATAGCTATTCTAATAATATAAACTTATTTGTTTAATATGTGTATATTATATTTTTCTATTCACTAAATTAATTTTTTTTGTTTTCAGTGTTATAAATTTATAGTCGATGTTATGCTCTAACATTGACTATAGATTTTGAGAATATTTAATTTGAATTATAAGAATTTTTTTCTAGTATATGATAATATTATATGAGATAATATTATCATATAAAATTTATGTAAAACGGGTGATATTCATGGCATTATCTACAAATATGATTTATAATGCATTGTTAAAGCAATATGCATTACAAGTAAATAATAATAGTATTTCTGATAAAAACACAAATAATGTTGAAAATGAAAAATCAATGCAGGAATCTGCTTTTCAAACAATGCTTATTCAGATGATGGATAGCTCAGGTAATTCAATGATGGCAGAGCTTATGTCAACTGCCCTATCAAATCAAGATGAGTTTAGTTTAGATGATTCACTAGCTGCTATAAGTAATTTTAATACAAATGTACGAGATGCGGCGAAGACATTTGTAAGTGATACTAGTAAAGATGTAGCTAATAACATCAGTGGATTAGGGCATGCATCTGCTAAATATGAATCTAATGTTAATCCAGGGGCGATAAGTAATGCATCAGGAGACATTGGAGGTAAGTCATATGGGGTATGGCAGTTTTCTTCTAAAACAGGTTCTTTAGATTCTTTTATAAGTTCACTTAAGACAAAAGATAAGGAAATTTATTCGAAGCTTACAGGAGCGAAAGCTAAAGATGGTAATAAATTTGGTGAAAATTTTGATGCAACATGGATAAGTATTGCGTTGTCTAATAAAGATAAATTTTCAAAACTTCAACAAAATTCTATAAAGAAAAATTATTATGACACTGCAGCGTTAGCGTTAAAGACAAAATATGGTTTTGATATAAGTAAAAAAGGTGAAGCACTAAAAGAAAGTTTATTGTCTACAGTAGTTCAACATGGCGTAGGAGGAACTTTATCAGTGTTCTCAAAACTCAATTTAAAGAATTCCGATGGTAATATAATTAATGATTTATATAATGAACGTCAAAAGGTTAATATTTATTTTAAAGATAGTTCGGCGGAGATAAAACAAAGTGTTTACAATAGATTCACGAGAGAAAAGCAGGATATGCTTAATATGTTTAATGGAGAGTCTGTTTAAATAGTAATTATAAAAAAATAAAGAAATCCAGTAGAATAACACTCTACTGGGTTTCTTTGCTTTTAAATAGATTTATTAATAATTTAAAGGTTATAAATGAGAATATATATATGTATTAGAAATATTATAGGATATATACTAATTAATGCCTTGAATATAAAAAATACAAATAAAACATACTATTTATAACATAAAAAACAATAGTAGTATGAGAAATTTATATTCTAGGGGGGAATAAAATGAAAAAATTAACAAAGTTCACATACATATTAGTGCTGGTTGGATTATTGCTTAGTATTTTCACTAATTTTAAACAAGTTGCACCTATTGCAGAAGCTAAACAGGTACAATTCTGCAATGTTTCTACGAAGGTAAATATTGCAGAAATCTTAAAAATAGGAAATAATATATCGGGATTTAAGCTGGAATCTGAAAAATGGATTGAAGATATACATTCAACTGCAATGATATTTAAGCATATTAAAAGTGGAGCTAGGTTAATTTATTTACAAAATGAAGATAAAAACAAGGTATTTTCAATTAGTTTTCGCACTCCAGTACATGACAACACCGGAGTTAATCATATTATTGAACATTCAGTTTTATGTGGTTCCAAAGGGTATCCTGTTAAAGATCCATTTTTAATTATGACAAAGCAATCATTAAGTACATTTATAAATGCATTTACAGGTTCAGACTTTACAATGTATCCAGTGGCAAGTAAAAATGAAAAAGATTTTAATAATTTAATGAGTGTTTATATGGATGCAGTGTTTTATCCGAATATATCTAAAAATCCTAAAATACTTAAACAGGAAGGATGGCGTTATGAAGTAAATAGCAAAACAGGAGAACTAAATTATAATGGAATAGTATACAATGAAATGAAAGGTAATAATTCTTCGCCGCAAACACTATTATCTAATACTATTAATCAATCACTTTTTAGAGGCAATTCATATAGCTATGAATCTGGAGGAAATCCAGATAATATACCGGATCTAACCTATGATAAATTTATAAATACTTATAAGAAATATTATATTCCATCGAATAGTTCTATATATCTATATGGAAAACTTGATATTGAACATACATTAAAGTTTATGAATGATAAGTATTTAAGTAAAATCAAAAAAACAACTGTGGATAGCGAAATTATATCACAGAAAAAATTCACACAAAATGTTGAGAAAACAGCATTATATCCAGTTCCTATCAAAGCAGGTACAACAAATATGACTTATCTATCATCTAATTATGTAATAGATAAAGTAGCAGACGTTGAAAATGTTTTAAGTTTTCAAATTTTGCAAGAAATTCTTCTGAATACTAAATCTTCACCTTTAAGGAAAGCATTATTTGATAGAGGTATTGGAGCAAATGTTTATGCAAGTTTCGATCAGTCGACGAAGCAACCAATTTTTAGTATAATTGCTACAAATGCAAATGAATCAGAAAAATCCGAATTTAAAAAACTTGTTGTTGATTCTTTGGAGCAAGTAGTGAAGAAAGGATTTGATAAAGAATTAGTAAATTCAGTATTCACTGCCATGGAACTGAATTTACGAACTCAAAATTCAGACGCTAATAGGGGTATGAATTACATGTCTGAGGTTTTAAATTGTTTGAATTATGATGAAAATCCTATAAAGTATTTGGAAATTACTCCTGCGTTAAGCAAAATAAAATCTCAATTATCTAATGAATACTTTGAAAAACTAGTACAAAAATATTTATTAGACAATAAACATAATTCTCTAGTTGTTTTAAAACCATCCAATGGGTTAAATGAAGCAAAAGATGAAAAGTTAAAAAAGAAACTTGCAATATATAAAAAATCACTATCACAAAATGAGTTGATTAAAATTAAAACGGATACTGCAGAATTAAAAAAATGGCAAAGTACAAGGGATACAAAAGAAAAATTATCGAAAATACCTACACTTTCGCGTAAGGATCTAAATTTAAAAGCAGAAGAAATTCCAACAATAGAAAATGAAGATGGAGGTATAAAAATACTAAGCCATCCTATATTTACTAATGGAATTACTTATTCTAATTTATATTTTGACAGTTCAAAGGTTCCTCAAAATAAAGTATTATATTTAAAATTACTTGCTAATGTTTTAGGGAACGTTTATACAAAAGAATATGATATTTCACAGCTGTCAAATAAAATAATGAAAAATACTGGAGGAATTAGTTTTAATTCAACGGTATTTAAAAATAATGATAATAGTAATGAATATGATCCAAAAATGAGTGTTACAATAAATG
>DHIM01000298.1:0-1217 GCA_002403785.1 Clostridium sp. UBA4746 | reverse complement strand
GAAATGCTCTTAACAGTACATTACCTAAAGCATTTGAAATATTAAATGAAATAACAAATAATAGTAAGTTTGATGATAAAAAACGTATGAAAGGTTTAATAAAAAATTTAAGAGTGAATTATGAATCTATGTTTGTTACTGGGGGAAATACCCTTGCAATTAATCGTTCATTGTCTTATTTATCGAATAGCGGTAAGTATAGAGATTTGGATTATTTACCTTACTATAATTTCATTTGTGATTTAGATGATAATTTTGATATCAAGTTTAATGAAACGGTAAAAAATTTAAATGATGTTCGTGAAATTGTATTTAACAAAGAGGGATTAGTTGTAAGTTATACTGGTGATGAAAAAGATTATGGGAACTTTACGCGCGTTTTCAATAAATTTGGGAAACAAATCAAGGATAAACAATATCCTAAGCAAAAATATAATTTTGATTTCTCAAATAAAAATGAAGCTTTTGTAATTCCATCACAAGTTCAATATGTGGTTAAGGCTGGTAATTTTAAAAAAGTAGGTTACAAGTATAATGGGCATATGAAGGTCCTTGAAAATATTTTAAATAGTGATTATTTATGGCCGGAACTTAGAGTAAAAGGTGGTGCCTATGGTGGTGCTATGAGTTTTACAAGAGACGAGGTTATATTTTATTCCTACCGAGATCCAAATTTAAAGGAGACTTTAAAGACATTTAATGAAGTGGTCAACTATTTAAAAAATTTTAAAGCAAGTGAAAAAGAGATGACTAACTATATAATAGGGACAATAGGGAGTATGGATCATTTAACTGGCCCGTATGCTATAGGTGTATTAGGTGACAATATATATTTTTCAGGAACTACTCAAAAGGATATTCAAAAGCTACGTAATGAAGTATTATCTACTACTACGGATGACATAAAGAACCTTGCGGATTTACTTGAAGACGTTATAAAACAGAATTTACATTGTGTTGTTGGCAGTGAGAGTAAAATAAATGAGAATAAAAATTTATTTGATAATATTATAGTACCTATTAAAAAAGCTAATTAATTATATTAGAAAATTTAATAGTAGATTATATTGTTGGTTATTTATTTTAATTAATAATTGGGTAATTACAAATTCAGTGGAAATTCACTGATTTTTTTTATTATATACTAAAATTACTATATAAATAAAAATAAACCAAGATTAGAATAAAATATGATTTATGACATTATAGTATACAAT
>DHIM01000089.1 GCA_002403785.1 Clostridium sp. UBA4746 | reverse complement strand
TCGATTCCTGGTCTAGCCACCAAAAACGTCTTAGATAATTCTAAGACGTTTTTTTTAGTTGAAATGATATACTTATGGATTTTCAATCTGCCAATCAATAGGGCTCTTACCTACTGAAACTAAAAAATTGTTTGCATTGGAAAAAGGTCTACTATTAAAGAAACCTCTATGTGCAGATAATGGACTTGGGTGAACGGACTTTATTATGTGGTGGATCGGATTTGTCAAAAGAGATTGTTTTGTCTGAGCATTGTTACCCCATAAAATGAAAACTATAGGTTCTGTTTTTTCATTTAACAAGGAAATAATTTTATTCGTAAAATGTTCCCAACCTTTATTTTTATGGGAATTTGCTTCTCCGGATTTAACCGTAAGCACGGTATTTAATAATAAAACACCTTGATCAGTCCATTTTTTTAAGTATCCAGTGTTAGGAATATAACAACCTAAATCATTATTTAATTCCTTATATATATTTAATAGTGAAGGGGGGATCCTCACACCTGCCTTTACAGAAAAACTTAAACCGTGTGCTTGAGTAGGACCATGGTAAGGATCTTGTCCAAGTATAACAACTTTTACATCATTATATGCAGTGTATTTAAGTGCATTAAATATATCCTGTGCTTTAGGATATATTTTTTCTGTTTTGTATTCTTTTTTTAAAAAACATCTTAAACTTAGATAATAATCGTTGTTAAATTCTTCTAATAATAGTTTGTTCCAGTCATTTACTAAAATATTCATAAAATCACCTCACTTAAGTGTATCATAAATGCATTTATTTTCATAAAACTATTGATTATATTTAAGGTATAACACAGAAATATATAGACTGATAATTCTGTTTGTTTTAAGTGCTAGATGGTATATAATGATATCGAATATAAAAACATATGGCATAAAACAACTAATAGATATTTTACACTAAGTAGTGACGCAAGGAGGTAATTGTAATTCATGATAAATATAGCTAGTGGTGTTTTTAAAGAGTTAGTTAAGAAAGTAGCTCTAATTATTTTAGGGAGTTTAATTTTATCAGTTGCAATAAATTTGTTTATAATTCCCACTAAGTTACTTAGTGGAGGACTTTCTGGAATAGGATTGATGGTACAGTATATTTTTCACTTTCCAATGGGTGTTACAATATTAATACTTAATATCCCACTTCTTATATTAAGTATATTGAAAATAAATAAGAGATTCACTGCATTTACAATATTAGGGACCATTTCATTATCTATTTTCTTAATTTTTACAGCACCTTTAAATAATGTTCTTGTTCCTGTTGAAGAAGCTTATAGACTTCTTTATTGTATATATGGAGGAGTGCTTTCAGGTATAGGTCTTGGAATTGTTATTTCTAATGAAGGATCTACAGGAGGTATGGATATTATAGCTATATATGTTAAAAAGAAATATGATGTAGAGGTAGGTATAGTTAGCTTTACAATAAATTTCTTAATTGTGGCCGTTGGATCTATGTTATTTGATTTTAAAGTAGGATTATATACACTAATTTCTATGTATATTGCATCAACTGTCATGGAAAAAGTTATAAATGGATTAAACAGACGTAAAATGCTTTTAATTGTATCAGGAAAAGAAAAAGAAGTAAGTGATGCTATAATGAATAATTGTAATAGAGGAGTAACTATTTTATATGGAGAAGGGGCATATACTAGTCACAGAAAAAATGTGATGTATTGTGTTGTTTCATTGGGTCAACTACCACAAATCAAGAGAGTAATAAAAACCATAGATCAAGAAGCTTTTATTTCTATAATTGATATAGCAGAGGTTCAAGGTAATGGGTTTAAGAGCCCTATAGGGTAGGTGTAAAAAAGATAGATATATAATAAATTTCTCGCGCAATTATTTCTAATAGTTCAAAATAACAGTTTAATTTCTAAGTATATTAAATTTAGGAACATTTATTTATATAATTTGTAGAAGTTTAGTAATAAAATAATGCTGGAATGGGAAATACTATATATATAGTGTAAAAGCTATTGTTTATATTAATTAATGAGGAGATGTTATTTTATGAAGATAGTTAGAGTAAGAAAAAACGCAGATGGAGATATTACAAATGTATTAACTAGTACTGGTGAAGAATTAGATTTGAGCAAGGCAGTTGCTTTAGCAAAGAACGGATCATTAGAATCAGTGATTGTTGGTAAAAACAGAAATGGGAATGATGTTATAAAGTCTTCGCCTAATAATACAACAGAAGACAATCTAGATAATCTTCCTACTTTTTAGTAGGAAAGTAGTAAGTCCTCTTCAATATGTATTTTTATAAATGTAGGGGTCTTACATCTTATAATATGAAAAAGGAGGTATATTATTATGTTAAATAAGGTATACTATTCCTAGTGTGTCGGTATAAAGAAGGTTTAATATATAAGAGTATTATAGAGTTTGGTGTATATAATTGTCGTTTTAAAGAAAAAATCTAAAAATCATTGTTTTCAAAGATGATATTATATTACATGTCGTTGCAATTCAGTAGCAATGAAACAAGAAAGCATAAGAGAATAGCAGTTAAAATGATTAAAAAAAACTGTTGACAACTTAATGAATAACCGATATAATAGTAGAAGTCGTCACATGATGACAGAATAAGTTGGTCTTTGAAAATTAAACAGAGAAATAGGTAAAGAAACAAAATAATATTTTGTTTAACCAGTTAATTACTTTAGTATAAAGTAATTTTTAGTTGTAAAACTAAGAAGTATTGTAATGAGCTTGCGAA
>DHIM01000022.1:10359-10604 GCA_002403785.1 Clostridium sp. UBA4746 | reverse complement strand
AGATTTTATAAAGAAAGACTTGAGAAGTTACAAAAATAGATACAAGAAATAAACCCTTCATAGATAAATTCTATGAAGGGTTTCATTTATTCATAAACTTTTTCAAGTACTATGCCTTTTTCAAAGCCGCCTCGTTCCTCTTTTTTTGCGTTTCGTTTGTTAATTAGATCTTTCTCTGAATATCCAAGAGAATTAGCAAGACCAAATAAAACTTCCATAACATCAGCAAGTTCTTCTAGGTTTTT
>DHIM01000022.1:1438-10183 GCA_002403785.1 Clostridium sp. UBA4746 | reverse complement strand
GCAAGTTCTTCTAGGTTTTTAGCTTCTAGATACTCAGATACTTCTTCGTTTAATTTGGTTTCAAGTAAGGGCAAAATTTCTTCCTTTTTAGCAAAATGAACATCAAAGCTTTTACCTGAAGCTTTGATAATTTCAGGGATCTTGTCGCGGACTAGTTTGTTGTAGATTTTCATGGGGGACCTCCTTGGGTGATGGTATGTGGTTATTATAACACGGGGGGTGGTAATCAGAACTAGAGATGGATAATAAATTAATACTTATAGAGAGATGTATGTATAGATAAGGATATAATAGAAAAATTAGGTGTAAGCTCTTCATTATTCTATCAGTGGAAAAATGAAAAGGTGGAATTAATGAAGGACCTAAAAAGGAGCAAAGAAATTATTGATAGACAGGTTGAGAATGCGTTACTAAAAAGAGCACTGGGATATACATATATATAATTAACTGAAGAACCGCTGTGCAATCACATTTCGGGTGAATCATTGAAGGATGAGGAAGGTAAGAACCTAATTGCAATAACTAAAAGAGTTACAAACCAAATGGCTGGAGATACCATTGCTCAAATATTCTGGTTAAAGAATAGAAAGGCATTAGAATGGCGTGAAAAGAAGGAGCCCCAATTTAATGATACATTCGGTAAAAAGCTTGAGGACTATTTAGCTTAAAAAGTAAAGGTGAAAACCTCTTTTTTAGGTTAATATAGTGTGTCAAAATGTTCAATAGTTTTATGATACATATTACAATACAATTAAGTGATAAACAACTCGTTTGTGAGGAGAAGTTGGAATGAATAGGGTATAGTTGGCTCGATTTCAGCATTTCTTTTAATTGCTCTACGGTGAATCCGCTAAGACTGTTACATTTACATTAAAGGATGTGTAGATTAAATTCCTATTTTGACCTCCACTAAGGATTGTGGAGTTCAGGTAACTTACTTCTCTACAGTTTCTAGTGGTATAATTTATTTATAAGTTACATCGAAATATTTGGATTGTGACGTAAAATACCGTAAAATCCATTTCTGAATATCACGATATTTTAATTGGGTATTTAATTACTTCTTTTTTTCTTTTTCAAAATATTACCCTTAAGTTTAATGATTTTTTGTAGCCTCAATTCTCAGTTAGGGCATATAAGATGGTTGATAATGTTAAAGTGTATAGGGATATTCAATGAAAATAAGCTCAAAAGCAATACTAGCTACACCCATAAATGTTAAAGGGACTCGAATTAGTTCTAAAAGCTCGCATATAATTACGATGGAAATGTATATACATGCGATGAAGGGAGAATGCTGGCTGAGACAGGTGACTTGAGTTTTAAATTAGGTGATGTTTTTCATAATACATTGTCGCAAGTTTTAGCAAGTCCCGTATGTAAAACATTATGCACAGCATCGTGCCTTGAAGCAATACCAGGATGTGAGCAGTGTGCATATAGTCCATACTGTGGAGTTTGACCTGTATGTAATCATGCTCAATATAAAAAATCATTCACAGGTACACCTAATAGCTATAAATGCAAAATTTATAAAGGCATATTAGACATACTGTTTCTTAAGATAAATGAAAATGACAGTGCTAAAAATGAAGTTTTTAAAAGGTGGACAGAATAAGAAGTAAGGTGGTTATTTGTATATGAGAGTTCATAGCTACAAACACAAGACTGGAACATATTATAAAGGGAGAAGTAGAGGAGGTCGATACTATACTCGTCAAGGATGCTTACTTCCGATTTTAAGTATTACTTTACTTATTGGTATTGTAATCTACTTTGTATAAAATGAAGATTAAAGTAAATTTGCTGTAGAATTTTATTAGTAGTATAAGGGATTCTTAGAAATAGGAATCCTTTAAAGCATAGCTAGACTAAAATGGAGGCTGCATATGATGACATGTATAGGATAAGTAAACTCAATATAAGTATGTTATAATAAGTTCACCTAAGGTGGAAACATTTAACAAGTAATAAAAATAATGGAACCAATATTTTAATAGTATACAGCTTGAAAAACAGGAAAACAGAGAAAAAGGAGAAATATAACATTGAATATCGAAGAAAATCTCATTCTTATAAAAGGTGAGGATAAGACAGAGAGGGTTATTTTTTGTGTAAACAATAATGGCAAGTGTTCAGTTACATTTGATAATAATAAAATATATACATATAGCTGTATTAATGTTAAGTGGTTTAGAAATCCTATTGAGATTAATACAGAAACTACGATAATATATGAAAATAATGGACCTATAGCAGGTGTTATTAAAATATTCAAGTTTGACGAGCATATTAGAGTATGTTTTAAATCTGGATATAAAAAGATTTATAAGATATCTGATATAGTAATGGAAGAAACCAGTCTTAATAATAAAACTTCAAATAACTGTTTTGATTATTTAAAGAAGCTAGCAGAAAGTATTGGTAGTACATTAAAGGATGAAAGCAGATTTTTGAGTAATCAGTATAATAAAATAAAAAATATTAGTCCGAGAAGTGTTTTATCAGCCTATTTAAATGTACAAGAACTTAAGGAAAGAATAGATCCAAAACAAATGATATTTCCATTTGGATTTAATCTTAGTCAAAAGAGTGCAACCGAGAAAGCTTTGAGTAATCAAATAAGTGTTATTGAGGGCCCCCCTGGAACTGGTAAAACTCAAACAATACTAAATATTATTGCAAATGCTATTATTAACAATGAAACTGTTGCAGTTGTTTCTAATAATAATTCAGCCACGGCGAATGTACTGGAAAAGCTTGAAAAGTACGGCGTAGGTTTTATATCAGCATATTTAGGGAATAAAGAGAATAAAGAGAAATTTTTTGAATCTCAAAAGGGTTCCTATCCAGATATGAAAGATTGGAAATTAGAGAGTGAAGATTTAGAAACATTAAAAAATAATTTAGTAAGTTCAAAGGGAAAACTTGATGACATGCTCTATAAACAAAACAAATTAGCTACGTTAAAAGGAGAGGTTTCTGAATTATCTATTGAGATAGAGTATTTCAACAAATATTATGATGTAAACAAATATGATATAGATCCTTATAAATCAATGTACAGGCTAGATTCAAATGATGTAATGTCATTACTAGTGGAGTATGAAATCATTATTGGAAAGTATGGGAGCTTTAAATTAAGGCATAAAGTTAAGAACCTAATTAGGTATGGCATTATAAGCTTTAAATTTTATGGAAATTCTAGTGAAGATATAGTAGAGTACCTAAAAAAAATCTATTATGAATTAAAATCGAGGGAGCTAAGTAGTTCTATTGATCTAATAACAAGTGAATTAGAAAAGAATAATTTTGAAAATTTAATGAAAGAATACAGTGAAAACTCTATGAAAGTTCTTAAATCTAATTTGGCACAGAAGTTTATAACAAAAGGAAGTAGAACAATATTTTCAAAAGATGTTATATGGAAAAACTTTGAGGGTTTTATAAAGGAATATCCAGTAATACTTAGCACCACACATTCTCTAAGAAGCTGTGCAAGTGAAAATTATTTATTTGATTATGTTATTGTTGATGAAGCTTCTCAGGTTGATATAGTAACTGGGGCGTTAGCTTTGTCTTGCGCAAAAAACGTTGTTATTGTTGGAGATTTAAAACAATTACCTAACGTTGTCACAGATGAAGTTAAAAATAAGAGCGATATAATTTTCAAACAATATAACTTAAATCTAGCGTACAATTATGCTCAAAATAGTTTATTATCTTCTATAACAAAATTATATAGTGATATCCCCAAAACTTTACTTCGCGAACACTATAGATGTCATCCTAAGATAATAGGATTTTGTAATAAAAAATTCTATAATAATGAGTTAATTATATTAACAAATGAAAGTATTGGGGATAAGCCACTTGTAGTATATAAAACAGCTAAGGGAAATCATGCAAGAGGGAATTTAAATCAAAGACAAATAGATATAATACTTGAGGAAATAATTCCAATACTAAAATTAGAAACATCTCCTAAAGATATCGGAATTATTTCACCGTACAAAATACAAAAAGAGGAGATAAACAAGCAGTTAGACAGTAATAATATCGAAGTTGCTACAGTACACAAATATCAAGGCAGAGAAAAAGATACTATTATTTTAACTACTGTTGCAAATGAAATAAACGATTTTGTAGATAAGGCTAATCTTATAAATGTTGCAGTATCACGGGCAGAAAACAAATTAATACTTATAGTTTCTGATAGTAATATAGCAAGTGAGAATAGTAATATAGGTGATTTAATAAAATATATACAATATAACAATTTTGAAATTATTAGTAGCAAGATATTTTCAGTATTTGATTTGCTTTATAGCAATTATTCTAAAAAGTTAATAGAAGTATTAAACAAGAATAAGAAAGTTTCTGAATTTGATTCTGAGAATCTTATGAATATGGTAATTGAAAAAGTATTACGCGAGGATAAGTTCAAATTTCTTGATAGGGTATTACATCAGCCACTTAAAATGTTAATTAAGGATACATCTAAGTTAACAGAAGTAGAATACAAATTTGTTATGAATATTTTAACTCATACTGATTTTATTATTTTTAATAAGTTAGATAAAATGCCTGTGTTAGTTGTTGAGGTTGATGGTTACGCTTTTCATGCCAATAATAAAGTACAATTAAAACGTGATAAAATGAAAGATGATATTTTAGGTAAATATAATATACCTATTTTGAGGGTAAGTACAAATGAAAGTGGAGAAGAGAGAAAGTTAAATAATAAGCTTTGTGAAGTATTAAAACTTAATAGTGATAAACTAATCTAACTATTAGAATATTTACTTATAATGGACATATTAACAAATGGTTATTATTTTGGAATTATTATGGTATGATGTTGATATATTACTTAAGAGATCGGGGGTAAGAGTATGTCATTTTTAGAGAATGCAATCTCTGCAATTATTAAAGGTAAGAAAACGGTGACAAAGCCCATATTTATTAAAAAATTTACTCCGGATAACGAACAACTGAAAGACTTAATTGCACTTCAAATAAGGTCGGTTCAGGTAAAAAAAGATTAATTGATAGAGACATCATATTATTAAAGTATGGTATTGCTGGAGAAAAAAATGTTAGTTATGAGCTTGAAAATTCATTTATTCCAATGTTATGTCTGCATGATATTAGATTACAATCTGAGGATTATATTGCTCAATTTGATTTCATTTTAATAACTTATAAATTCATTTATGTTTTGGAAACTAAAAGACTTAATGGGGATGTAGAGATTAATGTAGATGGGGATTTTATAAGAACTATAAAAAGTTATGCTGGAAAAACCATTAAGAAAGAAGGCATGTATAGTCCTATTACACAAAATGAAAGGCATGTAAAAATATTAAAGGATATCTTAATTAGAGAAAAGATAATTAAAGCTATACCAATAAAGTCAGCAGTCATTATTGCCAACCCTAAAACAATAATGAAGAAAACGAAATGTCCTAAGGTAATTCAAAATCTTATATATAAATATGATCAGTTAACAACTCTATTAAATAAAGAATTAAGCTCTGTAAAAAATGATCCAGAAATGAGAGAGAAGCTAATGTATGAGATAGCTGAGTATCTTGTAGAAAATAATAAACCTATCAAATTTGATAATAAAGCAAAGTATTCATTAACTGATGATGATTTTGATACAAGTGAAAAGGTGATTAATAAGGAAAAAGTTGAAAGCCAAACACCAGATGAGGTAAAAACTGATGCCACCGTGGAAATGATAGTTAAGGAAATACAATTTAAAGAAAAGGATATTACTAAGGAAGAAGTAACACCTGAGGTAGTAGTTGCAGTTATGGATGTTTATAATATTTTAAAAGCGTATAGATTAAAAACCTCAAGGGATGAGGGGATAAAGCCGTATATGGTTTTTAGTAATGCTGAAATGGAAACACTTATTAAATCTAATCCCAAATCAAAGAGTGAATTACATATGCTTAAAGGGTTCGGGGATAAGAAGGTTGAAAAGTATGGGGAAGGAATATTGGAAATTTTAAATAGAGAAGAAGTAAAAACAATTTGATATTCGATATTATATCTAAATATCACTTATTATCTGTTATATAAAAATATCATTGATTTAAGTCATGGGAGCACTGTAATAATTCTTGTTACATATAATGGAAGCTTAGAAGGCGAGAATATATTTGACCAGTTATGTGTTAGCGGTAAACTAAAAGGGTGATATTTCAAATAGCATTAACAATGGTATTAGTTGCAACAATTGTTAGTATTAAATGGTTAATAGCTGCTGAAAGTGAATTATATCGGCCTGTTGAAATTGCATTAATTTGCTATATTATGAAGTAAATTATAATTATAGGAGAGGTAGGTATGAATAAAACAGATTTAGGAAGACTTTTAAATTCAATAGGAAAAATCACTTGTTAAATAGTATGAGGCTTTTAAGAATATGGATATATCACATGCAGAAATGATTGATAGACTAGCACTATATAGTCAAAAATTTGAACCATCATCAACGGCAAAAAAACTAGTAGTGCTAGAAGAATATTTAGAGAAAAATTATAAATTAAAGCATTATAAATTATAGTGGAGTATAAAGCAGATATAGAGACAGTAAAAAAGGCTAGAATTCTTTTAAATAAGGAATCAAAAAAACAAGGGAATGATATAAAGGAGAATAGTTATGGATGCTATAAAAGGAAACATAAACTCAATTTTAAACGTGTCTAAGCAATTTATTATTCCGGTTTACCAACGAAAATATAGCTGGGAACAAGAACAATGCCAAAGATTATGGGATGATATTGTTGAAATGCAAGAGCAGAGTAGAAAAGGACATTTTGTTGGTTCCATTGTAAATATAGCTGAACAGGCAATGCCAACAGGTATACAGAAATTTATGATCATAGATGGCCAACAAAGAATGACTACACTTACATTGTTATTAATTGCATTAAGAGATTTTGGATTTGAACATATAGAGGACAAATCTATTAATCCAAAAGAAATTAATGGCATGTGTCTTCAGAATGATTATGCTACTGGTGAAGGAAAATACAAGATGTTATTAACACAGACTGATAAGCCAGTACTTATCAAACTAATAGAACGTAGTCCTTTGGATGGCATTAAAGCATCTAGGATTATTGATAATTACAAATTTTTTGTAGGTAAGATTGCAGAGCAGAAATTAAGCACTCAACAAATACAAGAGGGTGTAGCTAAATTACAGATAGTAAATATTACTTTGGACAGAGCAGTAGATGATGCACAGTTGATTTTTGAAAGCTTGAATAGTACAGGTATGGATCTATATCAATCTGACTTAATTAGAAACTATATTTTAATGGGACTAGAGCCAAAAATGCAGCATAATATCTATGAAAACTATTGGTCTTTGATGGAAAAGTTATTTGATTACGAAAAACAAACATCTCTTATGGATAAGTTTTTTAGAGATTATTTGTCATTTAGTAATGGGAAAATCCCTAATTTCGCAAAGGTGTATGATGAATTTAAGCAGTATCATAGATATAAATATAAAAAGAGTGTGGTTGAATTTTGTAAAGAATTATATACATATGCTAAATATTATACGAATATGTATTATGCCAAGAGTGGTGATAAACAATTAGATACTATTTTTAATGACATTAGGCAGTTACAGATGGAAGTTGCTTTCCCGTTTTTATTAAAGGTATATGCAGATTATGAATCGAATGTAATAGCTAAAGATGAATTCATTGAAATACTTAAATGTTGTGAAAGCTATGTATTTAGAAGGGCTATTGCAGGAATACCAACTAATTCATTAAATAAAACATTTATGATAATGGCAAATAAGATCAATCCCGATAAATATTTAAATTCAGTAAAGGCATATATGATTATATTGGATTCTTATAAATTATTTCCAGACGATGAAGGATTTAAAAGTGATTTCATTATTAAAGATGTATACAATATGCGTATTCGTAATTATATCTTTAGTAAACTAGAAAATGTAAACAATAAGGCTCCAATTAATATAGAAAATTATACAATTGAATAATTTAGGAGATGAAATTAAAGTGGATACCAAATTGAATACTAAAGTTCAAATAAAGGATAAAATGTATGGGGCACATTATGATTTTATAAGGACGGTATTTTTGTTCTATATTAATGTTTGCTATATTAAAAGACACTACTGTTGCAAAGGATTTATTTAATATACCACTGACTAGTGAAGAAAATTTTGAAATATACAATGAAACTTGTATAATTCGGGATGTTTGGCATGGATTAGGAAAGACGACACCATTCTATAAGCAAAGGGTTAATCATGAGAGAGAAACATATCTAGCTAAAATTTGTGACTTATTACATATAAATTTAAATTCTGTTAAAAGTTTGCCATGCTATCATTCAAAGGGAGGTTATGTAAACTCTCCAAGCAATTATAAGGACATTAACAATTTTGAAGACATTAAGGAACTGAGAGCATTGTTTAATATGAGCCAAGATTTACTAATAATTTTTAAGAATACTTTATATTTCTTTGAGGCGAAGTTAGAGAGTGAAAGTAAAAGGAATCAGATACGAAATTATATGATATTAGAAAGACTTACTGATCCTAATGATAATATTTGGGCTGCATCAGAAAAATTCAGAGGAATAAGTGAGGTAAAGTATTTCTACATTAAAAGGACAGATACAAAGTTAAACATTGAAGATGAGATAAGTAATAAAATCAGTATTATTACTTGGAAA
>DHIM01000022.1:1093-1289 GCA_002403785.1 Clostridium sp. UBA4746 | reverse complement strand
GTATTATTACTTGGAAAACAATATTTAATCGTATTTTGCCTGTTGTAAAAGGGATAAATGGAGTACATTTAAAAGAAAATATGGAAAAACTACAATTATAGCATTGATACTAAATGATTGAACGTTACAAACAATAGCAAACTCAGTCACAGGTTTCTTCGAAAAATTTCCCAGGGGACATTAACAAATTGAGAAC
>DHIM01000022.1:484-963 GCA_002403785.1 Clostridium sp. UBA4746 | reverse complement strand
GGGGACATTAACAAATTGAGAACGCAATTTGTTTTGATAAAGCAAAGTCGCATTAGGAGCATTAACTGTTGCAATAGGGGTGGCCACAGTGATAGCACCTGTAACATGTAGAATATCATATATTGTAGCAGTACCAGTAGTTGCTGCATTGTCAGGATTGAAAATCACTGCGATAATATCAGTTTCATTTTTAGGTTATGAGGAAAATTCATATAAAGACGATTAATTAATTTTAAGAAAGAGACAGTAAAAAGCAACATAGTATGATTTATTAGACAATGAATTAGCACATAAAGCTATAAAACGGCAGCACATCATGTAGTATAGAATTTCAATGCATTAACAGCAAATTTAAAAAATATGTGTATCATTATACAATAAAGTAAACTTATATATATTGCAATATTAACAAGCTCAGCCAAGGCGTCGCAAAGATCCCTGGGGGTTGTGAATGGTACGTGAACAACTATGATTTCTGC
>DHIM01000022.1:0-325 GCA_002403785.1 Clostridium sp. UBA4746 | reverse complement strand
GAACAACTATGATTTCTGCAAGAAAGAAACATAAAAAAAGAGCTGATGAAATAATTGAACTAACAACATTATCATCAGTTTCATTGGTATAAATGCAAATTTAATACTGTTAAATAAATAATTTGATGTCTTAATTTTACACGAATTGTGTAAGATTTATTAATGTTGCATTGATTTTATTATTTGATTGCATCGATTTTATTATTTGATTACATAAATTTCAAATACTGTGTTTTATTAAGAGAAATAATTTCCAGTAAGAAAAACCGATACTTATCGTAATTTTCGATCTAAAATTATAGCATAAATTAAGCTACTTACGTTA
>DHIM01000067.1:2404-5234 GCA_002403785.1 Clostridium sp. UBA4746 | reverse complement strand
CAAGTCCTACTCCCGCAACCAAATACGGCGGAATAGCTCAGCTGGCTAGAGCATTCGGTTCATACCCGAAGGGTCGTAGGTTCAAGTCCTATTTCCGCTACCATAACTCACAAGGAAACTTGTGAGTTATTTTTTATTTATCCAGAAATTATAAAATTTAACATATAACTTACAGAAACATATAAGTATAAATTTCTCAAATATATAATGCCATGAAGTGACAAGCTTCATATAATATTTTAAAATCTACTATATTAATATGGTAGGTTTTTTTATATTATAGGGAATGTATAATTCACATGTAAAAAATATACAAATTATTGTCTCATAAAAAATGTACAAGCGTCTCACCTTATGACAAATATTACCACAAGGCTTTGTTATAATGAAGTCCTAATTATTAAAGGTGGGTGAGGTGTAATATGCAATACGGAATTGATATATTTCCATACGAAAGACTTAGAAAAGTGAAAGATGAAGCTCAAAAGAAAAACGCATTAAATACTAGTTTGATTATTAGAGGAATAGTTTATTTTGTAATAAGCTTATTGATAAGCAGAGTCCTTCTTCTTGATAATACTGCACCATTTGGTATAGCTTTTTTGATAGCTACAGTATTTATTAATAATGATAAGGTTTCAATAATTACAGCCAGTGGTACATTTTTAGGCTACATCACTTTATATAATAGTATAAAGAATTTACCGTCATATTTAATAGTAATAGTTACAATTGCTTTTTTGAGCCATATTTTCAACAAGATGGAGGTTAAGACGAAAGCTTTAGTTAGTATGTTTTCAATTATTATATTTGAATTGTTCGCCTATAATTTTTGTATTGTTAGAGTAAGTGCACTAATGGCTTTTTTAAATTCATTATTTTTAGTTTTATGTATCTTCCCTTTATATTTTATTCTAGATTATAGTCTTTTATGCTTCAAGGAAATTAAAACAAAACATATATTTTCAAATGAAGAAATAATAAGTATGTCAATTATAAGTTCTTTAATTATAGCTGGTACTTGGGGGCTTAGTATTTTTACAATATCAATTACAAATATATTAGGTCTGGCTTTTGTAATAGGAATAGCCTATATTAATGGAAGTGGAGCTGGTGCTGCATCGGGAGTTGCTATGGGGATTATCGTTGGGATGTCTTCTCCAAATATGATTGTGTTTATAGGGATGTATGGTATTTGTGGGTTAATAACAGGTGTTTTTAAAGAAACTGGAAAACTTTTAAGTGCAACATCTTATTTAGTAGCTTTTTCAATAATAAAGATATATTGTATTGCTGGATCTTCGTTTATGATATTTGAAGCATTTGTAGCAGCAGTAATATTTTTACTAATACCGCAAAATGTTTATGAAAAATTATCTATAGAGTTTAATTCAGACAAAAAAAAGCAAAATATAGAGCAGGGTTATATAAATAAAATTAAAGATACATTTGTAGGAAGGTTAAACAATTTTTCGGATGTACTTACGAATATGTCAGATATATTGAATAATTTAGTAGACAATGAAAAATTAGCAATGAAAGGTAAAAGTAGCGCACTCGTCGAAAACCTTGCTGACAGGGTTTGCAGTAATTGCAATATGAAGTCAATGTGTTGGAAAAGAGAATTACATTATACATATGCAGCCTTTGAAGAATTAATTCAAAATTTTGAGAGGAAGAGTAATAGTGTGCCAGAAGAAATTGAAAGAAAATGTATAAAGAGGACTGCAATACTTAAAAATACAGAAGACATTGTTAACAAGCATATTATAAATGAAATGTGGAGAACAAGACTTAGTGAAGGTAGAGAGCTTTTAGCAAATCAAATAGGAAATATGGCGAATTCTGTAGGGGAAATTGTGGAAGACTTTAATTCTGAAATTCAAATAGATACTCCTATGGAGAAACTTATATGTAGAGCCTTAGATAAAAATAGAATTAAGCACAATGATCTTATATGTTTAAATGACAAGCTCGGACGATTGAGTATTAAATTGTCATTGAACGCCTGTAGCGGAAGGCAGATGTGTGTAAAGGATTTACTGCCTATTATAAATAGTGTCACAGGGAAGTGTATGTGTGTTAGCGATGAGGGATGCTCTATAGATGCAAAGAACAATATGTGCAAGGTGACAATTGAAGAGACGCCTAAGTTTCATGTGGTATCAAGTGTGGCTAGGCAATGTAAGGATGGTGAAAAGCTTAATGGCGATAGCTATAGCTTTGGTAAGCTCGCAGATGGAAGTTATATGTCAGTTATTAGCGATGGGATGGGTTCAGGGCCTCAAGCGGGTAGAGAGAGCGAGGCTGCTGTAGAATTAATAGAAAAATTTACATCGGCAGGGTTTAGTAAAATTACAGCAATTAATACTGTGAACTCAATAATGACATTGAGATTTTCTGAAGAAGAAAAGTTTTCAACTATTGATTTAAGTAGCATAGATTTATATACTGGAGAAATTGATTTTTTAAAAGTGGGAGCTGTCGCAACCTTTTTAAAATCTGGTGATAATTTAGAAATTATAAAATCAAAATCTCTTCCTATTGGTGTTTTAGATAAGGCGGATATAGATATACAACAAATGAGCTTGAAAAATGGGGATATTATAGTTATGCTTAGTGATGGAGTTTTAGATTATAATGATGAAAATGTAGGGAGAGTGGATTGGGTAGTTGATTATTTGGGTAAAAATAATTGCAATAATCCAAATGACCTAGCTGATGGATTGTTAGGAGAAGCAAAAAAATTAAGTGGCAATAGGGTAAAAGATGATATGACAGTTCTTGTTTCAAAAATATATAGTTTATATTAATAGTGTTAAAGTAGGAA
>DHIM01000067.1:0-2265 GCA_002403785.1 Clostridium sp. UBA4746 | reverse complement strand
TATTAATAGTGTTAAAGTAGGATAAATTAAGTTGTTGTAAACTTAAGAAATGTTTAAGATAGTAATGAAATGGGAAAATTAAAAAATGAAGAAATTATATAAAAGAAGCAAAAGCCTCTTTTATGTTCTTCATTTTTTCTTTTTTAGAGTTTTTTTAAAAATAAATGGCAAATATATGTTATTATATTATATAGTAATATGATATAGTAATATAAGATTAAAATTATAAAAACATAGTAAAACTATAATGAATTATAATAATAAGTTTGGGAAGTGAACGTTTTGTCAGAAAAGGTAATGAGTTATATAGAAAAAAATTTAATGTTTGATAAGGGAGATAAGGTTGTAGTTGCAGTTTCTGGTGGGCCTGATTCCACATGTCTACTCTATATTTTAAATGAACTTAAGGAAGAATTAGGTATCACACTTATTGGTGCACATATAAACCATTGTCTTCGAGGTGAGGAATCTGATAAAGATGAGGAATATGCAAAAAAAACTTGTGAGAAATTAAATATAGATTTTTATAGCAAAAGAGTAGATATACATAAAGTTTCAGAGGAGAAAAATTTATCTTGTGAAATGGCAGGGCGAGAAGTTAGATATGAATTTTTCAAGGAGCTTACAAATAAATTAAATGCTAATAAAGTTGCGTTGGCACATAATGCTAATGATCAAGCTGAAACTATTTTGATGAGAATTATGAGAGGAACAGGTATTGCGGGAATGATAGGCATAAGACCTGTTCGGGACAAAATATATGTAAGGCCCATACTTCACCTTAGTAGAAAAAAAATAGAAAATTACTGCTTAATTAATAATATAAGTCCAAGAATTGATAAAACGAATTTAGAAAATATTTATGCAAGAAATAAAGTTAGATTAGAACTAATTCCATATATTGAGGAAAACTTTAATAAAGATATAATAAAAACTTTAAATAGATTATCAGATATTGTGAAAATTGACAATGAGTATTTGGAAAATATTTCTGGGAAGGAATACGAAAAATATTGTGAGATAGGTGAGCATAGGGTTATAATAAATAAAAGTGCTTTCGTAGAGCATGAAGCAATTTTAAGTAGAATTATTAGAAGTGCTTTGCTTGAGTTAAACCATAACCTATATAATTTTGAAAAAATTCATATATCTAGTATTATAGAGCTTCAAAAACATGAGACAGGTAAAAGCATAATGCTACCTCAGAATATAATAGTTGAAAACTGTTATGGGAACATCGACATACATATATATGTAAAGGCTATTGAAGCTTATAATAATCAATATGCTCTAAATGTTAATGAGAAAAATATAATCCATCCCTTAAACAAAACAGTAAGAATTGATGTTAAATCCAAGATGCAATATACTGAATTTATAGGAAATGATTATATTAAGTATTTTGATTATGATAAGATTTCGGAGCCAATAATATTGAGACACAGAAAAGATGGAGATAAGTTCATACCACTGGGTATGGTTGGTAATAAGAAAATCAAAGATTTATTTATTGATTTAAAAATACCCAAAAATAAAAGAGATGAAATACCTTTAATATGTTTTGGAAATGATATAGGGTGGGTAGTTGGATATAGGGTTAGTGAAAAATTCAAGGTTTCAAAGGATACTAAAAATATATTGCAGATTAGAATTGGAAGTGAGGAATAAGAATGAACAATGATATTAAAGAAGTGTTGTACAGCGAAGATCAATTAAGGGATAAAGTCAGGCAAATGGGGGCAAAAGTAAGTAATGATTATTCTGGTAAAGAGCTTATACTTATTGGTGTTTTAAAAGGCTCTGTTATATTTATGTCGGATTTAGTAAAAGAAATTACAATTCCATGTAAAATGGATTTTATGGCGGTTTCTAGCTATGGAAATTCCACTGAGACTTCAGGAGTTGTGAGAATTTTAAAGGATCTTGACTTTGAAATTCAAGGAAAGGATGTACTAATAGTAGAGGATATTATAGATTCTGGAGTTACACTTAAATATTTAACGAAGTATCTAGGCGCAAGGAAACCAAATAGTTTAGAAATTATATGTTTACTTAATAAACCAGAAAGAAGAAGGGTAAATATAGATGTTAAATATGTAGGTTATGATGTGCCAGATTACTTCCTAGTAGGCTTTGGTTTGGACTATGCAGAAAAATATAGAAATTTACCATTTATAGGAATACTCAAAGATGAAATCTATAAATAAATATGAATATAATGTATATTATCTATATTATATTAATTAATTATTAATATAATATATT
>DHIM01000335.1:1769-27270 GCA_002403785.1 Clostridium sp. UBA4746 | reverse complement strand
GTATTGTATCGTTTATAATTATGTGATATATTGTTACTATACATTAAATCAATTGAGATAATTAATTTAGTTTTATGGAGGTGTATTATGGAAGTAAAAGATAGCTACGTTATTGTAGCATATGGTGATTCTATTACAAAAGGTATTATTTACGATGATAAAAGATCTAAATATGCAACTTTAAAAGAAAATTTTACAAGTATTATAGAAAATAAAATAAAAGGACCAGTATACAATGCTGGTAAATTTGGTAACACCATTATGAGGGGCGCACGAAAAATGTACAATGATGTTATTAAAAAATCCCCTGATATGGTATTAGTAGAATTTGGTGGTAATGACTGTGACTATAAATGGGACGAAATTGCCAAAAATCCTGATATGGAATACAAACCAAATACTGATATAATTACTTTTCGTGAAACACTACTTACAATGATAGATACATTAAAAACTAATCATATACTCCCTGTGCTTATGACTCTTCCACCACTTGACCCTCTAAAATATTTCAAATGGATTGCAAAAGAAGATTCCTTTGCAGAAAAAAATATACTACATTGGTTAGGTACAAAAGATAGACTTTTCACCTGGCATAATTCGTATAGCAAAATGATTACGGAGGTAGCTAATGAAACCAGTACTGTACTAATAGATGTACGCTCAGAGTTTTTAAAGTACAGCGATTACAGTCGGTTTTTGTGTAAGGATGGAATACATCCAAATATTGAAGGTCAATCTTTAATTGCTACTGTCATATTAAAGTTCATGAAAGAAAATTATAACTTTATATTACAGAATTAATAAAATAAATAAAAGACATAGTACTTATAAAAATATCTTAAGATCAAAATCCCCAATTTAATCCGTAACAACAGAATCTGAAAATAAAATTTCAGTTTCTGCTGTTTTTATATTATAATATCTTATTCCTTTTCACTACCTATAAATATCTTACCTTAATAAATTATTTTATCTTGACATACATCTTACATCTTTGGTTATGCTAAGTCCGAAACCTTAGTTAATTTCTTAGCACTAATCTCTAATTTGTTAAATTTGAATTTTATAAAAATCGAACTTGCATATTTTCAGAATCGTGGTACAATTTATATAATTCGCTTATAAATTAAAAGGGGGTAATATTGTGAATAATAGCATTGGTTATCCTAAAAAGCAGGGATTGTACGATCCAGCTTTAGAAAAAGATAATTGTGGTGTTGGCTTTGTAGCAAATATCAGAGGTGAAAAAACCAACGGCATTATAAAAAAAGGGTTAAAGGTTCTTGTGAATTTAACTCATAGAGGTGCCGTAGGAGCAGATCCTAAAACTGGAGATGGTGCAGGAATACTTGTACAGATTCCTGATGAATTTTTTAGAATTAGCTGCGATAATTTAGGACTCGAATTACCAAGGGTAGGAAAATATGCTGTAGGAATGATTTTTTTACCAAAAGAACCTGCGTTAAGATTTCAATGTGAAGGAATACTTGAAAGAATTGCAGAAGAAGAAGGACAAAAAATATTAGGTTGGAGATCTGTTCCCATAGATAATAGAAATATTGGTGACACAGCAAAGGGAACAGAACCAATTATTAGACAGATTTTTATAGGATCAAATTTCAAAGATACTTCACTTACCGAAGATGAAATTCAAGAAGAGTTTGAAAGACGACTTTACGTTATAAGAAAAAGAGCAGAGAAAGAAGTAGTCAAATTGGTTGACAGAAACACAGAATATTTCTACATCTGTAGTCTTTCTAGCAGAACAATAGTTTACAAGGGACTTTTACTTGCTTCCCAAATAAAAGGATTTTATATTGATCTACAAGACATAAATTTCAAGAGTTCTCTTTGCCTTGTTCATCAAAGGTATAGTACAAACACCTTTCCAACTTGGGATTTAGCTCAACCTTTTAGATATTTGGCTCATAATGGTGAAATAAATACAATCAGAGGAAATAGAAACTGGATGAATGCACGAGAGGGAGTTATGGAGTCTAAAGTATATGGAGAAAATTTGAAAAAATTATTTCCGATAATTAGCCCTAACGGAAGCGATTCAGCTTCACTAGATAATATGTTAGAACTTTTAAAAATGGATGGAAGGACTCTATCTCATAGCATGATGATGTTGATTCCTGAGGTTTGGACTACAAATGACGATATGGAAGATTATAAAAAATCTTTTTATGAGTACCATGGTTCGTTAATTGAACCTTGGGACGGCCCTGCAGTTGTTGCATTTACAGATGGTATTAGAATTGGTGCAACCTTAGATAGAAATGGACTTAGACCTGCAAGATATGTAATAACAAAAGACGGCTTTGTTGTTCTTGCGTCTGAAGCTGGAGTTCTTAGCTTTAACCCAGCTAACATCCTAAAAAAGGGCAAACTTCAACCAGGAAAGATGTTTTTAATTGATACAAATGAAGGTAGAATAATAACTGACGCAGAAGTAAAGAAAACAGTTTGCACAAACAAACCTTATGGTGAAATGATTTTAAAAAACAAACTTTATTTGGAAGATTTTGATGCTGTGATTGATGAAAGTAATATAGATAAAGATATACTAAAGGAAAAACAACAGGCCTTTGGATATACACTAGAGGATTTGAAAAATATTTTAGCCCCTATGGCTAAAGACGGAAAAGAACCTATTGGTTCTATGGGAAACGATGCGCCCCTCGCCGTTTTATCAAATAAGCCACAGCTTTTATTTGCTTATTTTAAGCAACTTTTTGCTCAGGTTACTAATCCTCCAATAGATTCAATTAGAGAAAAAATGGTAATGTCTTTGATGAACTACATGGGATCACAAGATAATGTATTAAATCAAGATGTTAATGATAATCCATTTATTGAAATATCTAGGCCGATATTAACTGATTTAGAAGTAGCAAAAATTAAGAATTTAAAAGATAATGCTTTTAAAACTACAACAATTCCTATAACCTTTAAAGCAGACACAGGAATTGAAGGTTTTAAAGAAGCCCTTGATAAAGTCTGCGAAAGAGCATCTGCAAGAATTAAAGAAGGATACAATATTATCGTTCTTAGTGATAAGTTAGTAGATTCGTATGATGCTCCAATCCCAAGTCTTCTTGCATTGTCTGCTGTTCAACAGCACTTAAATCGTGAAAAGACTAGAACTTCTATCTCCATTATAGTTGAAACAGGAGAAGCAAGGGAAACAATGCATTTTGCCTTATTAATTGGTTATGGCGCGACCGGTGTTAATCCGTATCTTGCTTTGCAATCAATTGATAATATAGTAAATGAAGGTGATGTAGAAAATATTTCCATAGAGAAAGCCCATGAAAACTATATAAATGCACTATCACAAGGGCTTTTGAAAATATTATCAAAAATGGGAATTTCAACTATACAAAGCTATCATGGTGCACAAATCTTTGATTCAATTGGCCTTAGTTCTGAGTTACTTGAAAAACATTTTGGTGGAACACCCTCTAGAATTGGTGGAATTGGTATAGAAACCGTAGCAAAAGAAGTATTAATTAGACATAAAAACGCCTTCAACAAGTTAAGAAAACCAATAGCTGAACTTGATGTAGGAGGAATATACTCTTGGAGAAAAGGTGGAGAATACCACTTATTTAACCCTGATACTATATTTAAACTTCAAGTAGCTACAAAATCAAATGATTACAAATTATATAAAGAATATTCAAAAATGATAAATGAGCAAGATAAACACTTATGTACAATTAGAGGATTATTTGAACTTAATTATGGAAATGGAATTCCAATAGAAAAAGTTGAACCGATCAGCGAAATTGTAAAGAGATTCTGCTCAGGAGCAATGTCCTTTGGATCAATCAGTAAGGAAGCTCATGAAACTATAGCTATAGCTATGAATAGGCTTGGTGGAAAGAGTAACACTGGTGAAGGTGGAGAAGATGCTGCAAGATTCAAAGTAGATGAAAATGGTGATTTAAGAAGAAGTGCAATTAAACAAATAGCATCTGGTAGATTTGGTGTAACTGCTGAATATCTTGTAAATGCAGATGAAATACAAATAAAAATAGCTCAAGGTGCAAAACCTGGGGAAGGTGGGCAACTACCAGGCAAGAAAGTTGATGCAAATATAGCAAGGCTCCGGCACTCAACCCCTGGAATTAGTTTAATATCTCCACCACCTCATCATGATATATACTCTATAGAAGATTTAGCTCAACTTATTCATGATTTAAAGAGTGTAAACCCACAAGCACGAATAAGTACAAAATTAGTTTCAGAATTAGGTGTTGGAACAATAGCAGCTGGAGTTGTTAAGGCACATTCAGATGCTATAGTAATAAGCGGTCATGATGGAGGCACAGGGGCTTCCCCACTTTCATCTATTAAACATGCAGGACTTCCTTGGGAGCTTGGACTCGCTGAAACCCAGCAGGTATTGCTTTTAAATAATTTAAGAAGCAGAGTAACAGTTCAAACTGATGGTCAGCTTAAAACTGGTCGTGATGTTGTTATCGCCGCACTTCTTGGAGCAGAGGAATTTGGGTTTGCAACTACAGCTCTTGTAGCACTTGGGTGTACGATGTTAAGAAATTGTCATTTAAATACTTGCGATATGGGTATAGCAACGCAAGACCCAGAACTTCGTAAGAATTTTAAAGGAAAACCTGAATACGTGGTAAACTTCTTTACATTTATAGCACAGGAAATAAGAGAGCATATGGCAAAACTCGGCTTTAGAACTATGAATGAAATGGTAGGTAGAGTAGATAAAATTAGTCAGAAAAAAGCTATAGACCATTGGAAAGCAAAGGATCTAGATTTAACAAATATTCTGTATAAACCTGATATGCCAAAAAGAATTAAAAGGCACTGTGTAATATCACAGGATCATGGTTTAGGTAATTCTTTAGATTTCAAACTTATAGAAATGGCAAAAACTTCTTTAGAAGATGGAATGAAAAGTACCTCTAATTTAGAAATTGAGAATGTTAATCGTTCTGTTGGTGCAATGTTAAGTGGTAGAATTGCTATGAAATATGGTGCCGCTGGACTACCCGACAATACAATAACATTCAATTTTGTAGGAGCAGCTGGTCAGAGTTTTGGTGCCTTTGGTGCTAATGGATTAACATTAAGATTAGTCGGAGATGCAAATGACTATGTTGGTAAAGGATTATCAGGTGCTAAAATAATTGTAAAAACGCCTGAAAATTGCAGCTTTAAACAAGATGAAAACTTCATTGCGGGTAATACAATTCTTTACGGAGCAACCTCTGGTAAATTATTTATAAATGGACTAGTAGGAGAACGTTTTGCCGTAAGAAATTCAGGAGCCCAGGCTGTAGTTGAAGGAATTGGAGACCACGGTTGTGAATATATGACGGGTGGAATTGTAGTTATCATAGGGAGAACTGGTAGAAACTTTGCAGCTGGAATGAGCGGTGGTATGGCATACGTTATCGACGAAGATGGAACGCTAAAATCAAAATGTAATATGGAAATGATTGAAGTAGAATTGATAACCTCAGATTCAGATTCATTACAACTTTACTCAATAATAAAAGAACATTTTGAAGCTACAAACAGCCATAAAGCAAGTAAAATTCTAGATAACTGGGATGAATATAAACTTAAATTTAAGAAAATAATACCAACTGCTTACAAAGCAATATTAGAAGGTAAATAGAAGATATAGGACAGTTCTCTCTTTTTTTAATAGGGACGGTTCTCGGTTTTCATTTTTGGAGGTGTTAAATTTGGGAAAATTGCATGGTTTCAAAGAATTCAAAAGAGAAACTGCAAAAAAACGCCCTGTAACAGATAGAATCAAAGACTCTAAAGAATTATTTGTAAAATTTCCGGTAGATAAATTACGACAGCAAGGTGCAAGGTGCATGGAATGTGGCGTTCCTTTTTGTAACTGGGGGTGCCCAATCGGGAACTTAATTCCAGATTGGAATGACATGGTTTATAAAGAAAAATGGGAAAAAGCATATAACAGGTTAACTCTTACAAACAACTTTCCAGAGTTTACTGGCAGAATTTGTCCTGCACCTTGTGAAGGTTCATGTACATTAGGTGTTAATAGAGATCCAATTGCAATAAAGGAAATAGAACTCAACATTATAGAAAAAGCCTTTGAAGAAGGATGGACTAAACCACAAGAACCTAGGGTACGGACTGGTAAAAAGGTTGCCGTAATTGGTTCTGGTCCATCTGGCCTCGCGGCGGCCGCTGAACTTAATTCTGTAGGTCATGATGTAACTGTTTTTGAGAGGGACGACGAAATAGGCGGACTTCTTAGATATGGAATACCCGATTTTAAGTTAGATAAAAGCATTGTTGAGCGAAGAGTTAACTTTATGAAAGAAGAAGGAGTTAACTTCAGGACTAGTGTAAATGTTGGAGTTGATTATCTAACCGAGGATCTTTTAGCTGAATACGATGCAGTAGCTTTAACTGGAGGAAGTACTATTCCTCGGGATTTAAAAGTTGAAGGCAGAGAATTAAAAGGCGTACATTTTGCTATGGATTATTTAAAGCAGCAAAATAGAAGAGTTTCAGGCAAAGAAATAGAAGCTAGTGAGATACATGCAAAAGACAAAGTAGTACTAGTGCTAGGTGGAGGAGATACAGGTTCAGATTGTATCGGAACTGCAATAAGACAAGGAGCTAAGAGTGTATATCAGTATGAAATTATGCCAAAACCACCTGTAGATAGAGACGATACCATGCCATGGCCTTCGTATCCTAGAACACTAAAAACCACTACTTCTCATGAAGAGGGATGTAATCGTGATTGGAATGTTACTACAAGAAAATTCACTGGCGAAAATGGCAGAGTTAATACACTCCATGCTTCTAGAGTTGAATGGACAAGTAATGGAAAAGGCGGACAACAAATGAGTGAAATACCAGGCTCAGAATTTGAGCTTAAAGTTGATTTAGTTGTTTTAGCAATGGGCTTTTTACACCCACAACATGAAGGTATGCTTACAAATTTAGGTGTAGACTTCGATAATCGTGGAAATGTTATCGTTGATGACAATTCTATGACTAATTTGCAAGGTGTTTTTGCTGCTGGAGATATGAAACGAGGTCAATCATTAGTTGTTTGGGCTATATATGAAGGTCGTTTGGTTACTAAAAATATAGATAAGTACTTAATGGGTGAAACTTCATTAAGGGGATAATAAATTTATAATATTTAGGACGGTTCTCTAAAATATTCTCGTAGTATGCGTGAATATTTGGGAACCGTCCTCTTTTTATTATATTTTTTGTTTTTTATTTAAACTTTCACATTTTTCGTAGTACAATTACCGTTCTACTTGGTGTGCATATTGTCACCCCAATTTTATTTTCCTTATGCGGTAATGTTTGAGTATGATAAATGTAATCTGTTAAAATTCTACTCTGACCACCAAACATAACCTCATCACTATTAAATATAATCTTATATTCACCCATTTCACCAGTAGGAAGTTCATATTCCGCGAAAGAAACAGTCGGATTAAAATTAAATAAAAATACCAGCCCACCTTTTATAAAAGTAAGCAACTTATTTTCCTCATCAGTCCAGAGATTCTGTAGGTCAGTTGCTCTCAAAACATTATAGGTTTTTAATAAAGTCAACATTTCTCTATCAAAATTAGATAAATATTCATACTTAAGTTCTTTGTTTTCCATTAGACTCCATTGTCTTCTTGCATAATGATAACTCCAATTGTTACCTTCTCTTGGGAAGTCAATCCATTCTGGATGACCAAATTCATTACCCATGAAATTTAAATAACCTTCACCGCCTAAAGTTATGGTAATAAATCTAATAAGTTTATGAAGTTCCACCGCTCTACGTATTATTGAATTGTCATCATTTTTTAACATATGAAAATACATTTCCTTGTCCGCTAAGCGGAACATTATGGTCTTATCACCTACAAGTGCCTGATCATGTGATTCAGAATATCCTATATTCTTTTCTTGCGGTCTTCTACTAGTTAATTCATGCCAAATCTGACGCATGCTCCACTTCTCATCAGGTAGCTCTTTAAGTAATTTCACCCAAAGATCTGGTACTCCCATAGACAAACGATAGTCGAAGCCTATACCACCATAACTCACTGGTAGACACATTCCAGGCATTCCGCTCATATCCTCAGCTATTGTTACTGCATTAGATTTCACTTCCCTTATTAAATCATTAGCAAACTGAAGATAAGTAATCGCTTCTATATCCGTATCCATACTAAAGTATTTACTGTAATCCGTAAATGCTACTCCAAGTCCTTGGTGGTGATATAACATCGACGACACACCATCAAATCGATAACCATCAAAATGGTATTCCTCTAACCAAAACTTAATATTGGACAAAAGGAAATGAAGAACCTCTGGTTTTCCATAATTAAAAAGTTTTGTACCCCAAGCCGGATGATTCCCTTTAATACCAGTATGGAAGAATTGATAGTCAGTTCCGTCAAACTCATTAATACCTTCAGCTATATTCTTAATTGAATGAGAATGTACTAAATCAAGTAATACTGAAATCCCCATAAGGTGGGCAGTATTAATTAATGCTTTAAGCTCCTCAGGGGTTCCAAACCAGGAGGAAACAGCGAAAAAATTAGATACTTGATAACCAAAGGATGCATAATAAGGATGTTGCATTATCGCCATAAGCTGTATTGTATTATAACCGGCAGCTTTTACCCTTGGAAGAATATTTTCTGTGAATTCGTTAAAAGTACCCATAGCTTCTTTTTCCTGGGCCATACCTACATGAGCCTCATATATAAACAATGGTTCTTCACTGTCAATATGAAATTCACTATCCTGCCATTTAAAATCGTAATCTGGTTGCCAAATTTGTCCTACAAAGTCGTCAGTAATAGCATCCTGTACTGTACGCTTAATATACAGCGGAATTCTATCTCTAGATACACCTTTTGATACTACCCTTACCTTAACATAAGACATATGTTTTAATGCTTGTAACCCTGGCAAAAATATCTCCCAATTTCCATTTTCTTGTCGTAGCAATGGGTGTGTTTCAGGATTCCAAGAATTAAAATCTCCGATTAAATAAAGTGCATCTGCCCCAGGAGCCCATTCTCTATAAATCCAACCATCTCGTATTAAATGAAATCCGTAATATAAGTCTCCATTCGCAAAAGACTCAAAACTTTGACGATCACCTAATAATTTCTTTTTACAAGATGTATAACTTTCCATTCTAAGATTAAGATCACTTTCAAAGGGTTTGAGATACGGATCAATTTCCATTATTTTTATTTGTTTATTTTTATTATCCTTCATAAAAAAGTTCCTTTCATAATTGAATTATTGTAAATTTAATTATTATTACTAATATATTTAATTCGACTAAATAATGTATATTCCTTCTTTTTTAATAAATATATAAATTAAAATGCCAGTTTAAATGATTTAACATCACTTAAACTGAAAACGACAATGTCTCAATTCCAGTTAGATTTTTAAGAAGGCATTAAAAGGTGCGAGCGATGCTCCAATATCCTTGCCTACTGTATTTCTAAGCTTTGCGGTATATGCCATTTTCCCAAACTCATTGCTGTAATCCTTAAAATTCTTACATTTATCATCCTTATACTTAATGCTTCCTCCATCTACTATAATTCCCCCAATAGAATTTGAGGTTCCATTTATATATTTAGAGGTTGAATGCACAACAATATCTGCTCCATATTCAATGGGTTTTATAAGATACGGAGTTGTTACAGTAGAATCCACAATGAAAATAACATTATGATCAGTGCAAACCTTAGATACTTCCTCTATATCCAATACATCAAGCTTTGGATTACCTAAAGTTTCTGCAAATACAATTTTAGTATTTCCATTCATTGCATTCTTTAAGCTATCTTTATCTAAATTTCCTAAAAATTTCACATGTATTCCATAACTCCTTAGATTTTTTAAAAGTGTGTAAGTTCCTCCAAAAAGTCCACTAGAAGCTAGTATTTCCTCTCCACTTTCAACAACATTCATTATGGCTAAATATATAGCACTCATACCAGAAGCTGCTGCTGTAGCCGCTAAGCCCCCCTCAACGCTTGCAATTCTTCTCTCGAAAGAAGTAACAGTAGGGTTAGAAATCCTACCTCTGACGGTCTTCAGGGAGTATAGGGATGAGAATAATAATCTCCAATAAATATCATGTCATCTCCGCGTATAATCTTTATTGTTTTAAACTGCTCTTTAGGATCCATTAAAAAATGCTCACTACTCTTATCTATATTTGAAAGTGGATATATTTTATTTACTTTAATTGTACCAGAGCTTTTAGTTCCTGTTAAAAACCACAACACTCATTAGGAAATTCCATTTTTGCCTGTTCTATAATTCTATTTAACGCCAAATTATTTATATAAATCTTCCGTTTAACCTTCCTGTTTTTAAATCACAAGAAGGATTTTCGTAGTCTATTAACCCTGTTATAGTTGGTAAATCTCCACAAACTCCACATCTTTTATTATGATTAATCTTTATTTTCTTAAATTCAATCTTCAGTCCATCATAAGTGAGTAAATAGCCTGCCAATGTTTCTCCAAGTTTCAATATATACTTAATAGCTTCAGTTGCTTGAAGAGTTCCAACAACCCCTCCCATTACTCCTAGAACACCAGCTTCTCTGCAAGTTGGCACCATTCCCGCTGGTGGAGGTGATTGGAAAATACATCTGTAACAAGGCGTATCATTATCTGGAATATATGTAGTAAGTTTAAAACATGTCGATGCTTTTTAATGTTTTATGTGATATATTTTTTAATCAGAAATTCCAAACAACTCTTACTATAATTAGAATATTATTTAAATTAGCCCATAAATCAGGTAAAAAAATGGTCACTATAGAATTAACATTCCATAGTGACCAATGTCCTTAATCACTTACATATTTATTATTACTTTAATTTAATATTAAGATCATCCCCACCTAGACTATTATATAAAAATAGTGCCAGTTCATTCTGCTCCTTAATTTTTTATTGGTGATGATGTTCACCATGCTGATTACAAATTACATTTTTATCTTTAAGTGTTCCATTAACGTATTCCTCGAGAACCTTTTTATATTCTCCCGACGCTCCTGTTATTACTTCAAGGCCATTCTGCTTTAGACCGCTAATTGCGCCTCCTCCAATTCCTCCAGTAATAACTACTGTTGCTCCCTGCGCTGCGAGTAAGTCTGCCAACCCTTGATGCTGATGTGCAAGTTCCGCTGCAGATATTTCTTCAATGTTTACAATTTTTTTATCTTCTATAGTTGCAATAACAAAGCTTTTGCTCATTCCAAAATGTTGATTCACCATACTACCATTATTAGGTATTGCTATTTTCATAAAATTACCTCCGTCTTTATTTTTTTGTCTTATTTATTATTTTATTAATAATACTATCAGCTATTTGAGTTAAATCAGTATTTAGCTTGTATTCTCCTCTGTTAGAAATATTAACAATTTCTCTGCACATTGGAATTTCGCCAAGTAAATCTAGGTCATTTTTATTTAAAAATTCATCTATGTTATCTGATTCGAATATTTTTATTTTCTCACTGCATTCTGGGCAAATAATATAACTCATGTTCTCTATTAATCCTATTATACCAATGTCAAGCTTACGTGCCATATTTACTGCTTTACCAACAATCATAGACACTAAGTCCTGTGGTGTTGAAACCATTACAATACCTGTAACTGCTACATGTATCTTTATTATCACACTCACCCTCTGATGGACAACCATTACAATCAGCCATACACTATCACCCCTTTTTGTCATATGCTATTTATATTATAATACTACAGTTTTTAATTGTCAAATGCCAATAAATATAGACTTAAGCAAATTTTATAAAACTATTTATTAGAGGTAGTCTTCTTATTACATTGTCTTTGACAAAAACTGCTTCGTTTATTACATGTCACTTCCTCTGAACCACATGATGGACAAATTTTTCTATCTTCTTCATATTTTATTTCATAGGTATTCTCACAAGATTTACAAATAAATTCACATATATTTCTTGTATAATTCCCACCACTTATATTTATAGCTTTTCCCTCTATTAAAGCTATAGCAATCTTTTTTCGTGCACTATCAATTATGTTCTGAAAAGTTTGTCTTGAAACTAACATTCGCTCAGCACATTCTTCCTGATTTAGGTCTTCAACATCCTTAAGCCTCATGGCTTCAAATTCTTCAACTTTTATAAATATTTCTTCAATTTCACATTTCCGTCTTCCTGATGGTACAAAGTACGTATATTCTGGTAAATTTTCTACTCTTCTATTCTTCACTGGTCTAGCCATTAATATTATCCTCACTTTTCATATATTTTCAAATTGCTAAATGTTCTCTTGGTGGCATAGTCTTTAGAACTGGCATATGCTATATAAAATTTTACATCCTATTAATAATAATGTCAAACAACAATATTTATACCTTACAATCTTTATGATATAATATCATCATTATACTTAGATATACAGACATATTTAAAGGAGAGTGTTTGAATGCATAAATTTAATATTAAGAGCTTAGCCAAACTAGATAATCCAAAACGAAGAGAACTTATGCCACCTGAAGAAACCTTGAAAAAATTTCATATAGGTGTTAAAGGCACCTTACTTGATATAGGTTGCGGTATAGGCTATTTTAGCATCCCTGCAGCTAATATTGTAAAGTAAGGAAGCGTAATTGGATTAGACATAATGCCTGAAATGATTGATATTGCAAAAGGTAAATCAGCTAATATTACTAATATAGAATTTATTAAAAGTGAAGAATATTCATTCCCAATTAAAGATACTTCAATTGACTATGTTTTTATAAGCAATGTTATTCATGAAATTGAAGATAAACTTAGGTATTTTACGGAAATAAAAAGGGTTCTAAAAACTGATGGACTGCTTTGTATTATTGACTGGGAGAAAAAAGAAACTAAAATGGGTCCATCTATTACAGATAGAATATCAAAAGAAGAAATGATTAAAATCTGTGTTGATGCTGATTTTACACATATTGAGGATATAAATATAAATGTGGATCATTATGGTTTAAATTTCCAACTAGTATAATTCAACAAAAGTATAGATATATTGAAAAAATATCCATACTTTTTTATATACTATAAAATTATAACACCTACACATACCGCTTTATTTTATCCTGTAGAATAATCTCTCTTAATTTTCTTATAAGAAAATCCATTTCTTCAAAGGAATTAATTTATGTTTTAGGTTAAATAATTTAATATAAATTTCATAAAAGCTATATGTTATTTCTGGAATTAAAATAGGTTTTTCACGATTAAAGAATGTCATAAAATAGAATGCTAATACTTCATCAGACCCATTCCCTACAAAAACTTGATTTGGAGATACCTTCTAATAATTTGCTAAGGTGCTTCTAATTTCATCACAGTTTGGATCAGGATACAACTGAAGGTTTTTATTAGCCGTCTTTATGATAGCCTCAATTGCTTTAGGCGAAGGCGGATATGGATTTTCATTAGTGTTTAATTTAATATATTTTCTATCCTTAGGTTGCTCTCCTGGAACATAGGGCTTAATATTTCTTAATTGTTATAGATGCTCCAGAAACAATATGGAGCATCTATCTTATAAAAAGTTTTAATAATGAACTTGCTCATTATTTCCTTTTAACATTAAGTAAAATAATAATATTTATTTTACTTAATGCTATCTCTATTTTGACGTTTGACAGCAATACTATAATATCTTATAATAATTAAATATTGTCATACGCTAAAAATATATTCTAAGAAAATGCTTAATAATATACCTAGATAAAGTAATAGAACATTTTATGGAGGAAACTATGAATACAACAATAAATTTAGTAAGACATGGAGAAACAGACTGGAACGTGTTAGGTAAATTTCAAGGTTGCATCGATATAAATTTGTCAAAAGAGGGCATCCTACAAGCTGAATATCTAAAAAAAAGATTCAAAAATAAATTTGACTACATTTACACAAGCCCTTTAAAAAGAGCAATGCAAACAGCAGCAATTATATCTGAAAGTAAAAATGTTGAACCTATAATCCAATCAGAATTAAGAGAAATAAATTTTGGAGATTGGGAAGGTCTTACAATAAAAGAGATTCAAACTACTTATCCAGAAAATTTCAGTAAATGGAGAAATGATGAACTAGAAGCCCCTATGTGCGGCGGTGACTTAAGTATTAAAAAGGCAAGTATCAGATCTGAAAAATCTATTTTAGAAATCGTAAAAAAACACCAAGGAGATAATATTGTAATAGTGGCTCATGGTGGAATTATAAAAGCTGGTCTTATAGGCATTTTTGACTGGAAAATGACCATGTATCATAAAATAAGTCTTGGTAATACTGCCGTTTGTAAAATAATTTTTGATAATAATTTTAATCCTACGATAATAACATTAAATGATACAAGCCATCTTCCTAACAACTATGATATAAAATCTTATGTTTAAAGCATAGTTGAATTTACATAGTAAAATTAAAAAGACATATCACCTACTAGAACATCTTTTAAGAAAATTCCTATACTAACAAATTATAATTAAACCCCTATGCTCATTATTATGAACATAGGGGTTTAATATTACTATTTTTTCAAACTTACGTTAAAGCCTGACAGCCCATGATTCATATGATATATTGGACCAAATTTATTTTTTAATAATATGTTAACAACTTTAGGACTTCTACCACCTGAGGCACAGTGCACTAAAATTGGATTACCACGAAACTTTTCTAACTCTGTAATCCTTGAGGCAATTTCATTAGCAGGCATTAGGTTAGATCCATTTATATGTCCTGATTTGTGTTCACTCTTGCTTCTTACATCAAGTATAACTAGATTTTTAGTATCTCTAATTAGAGAAGCCGCTTCCTCCCCAGAAACATTTTTTACGTTCTTATTAAATTTAATCATTATTCTAGGAAAAAGCATATATCCGATTACAATAATCAATATTACAGTTAATAAATTATTCATGTTTTTTCTCCTTTAATTTCATATTTTAATATTTATTTGTTACCGTATATCTTTCCGCAATTGGATCAGCATATAACTTTTCATTATTTATCATGGATTTAGTTATATTTAGTTCATTATATTATACCCCTGGTGGGTATATGATAACATTAAGATTTAATAAATACAATATATATTCACAATGTAATCGACTATTTGAATATCATTTTTGATTACCCCAATAAGAGACTAGTAAATGTTAGTCCCTTTATTTTAAAAAAGTAATGGAAAATAGTTGACAAATAGTTCATTCAGGAATACTATACTTATATACCTATATGGGCATATAAGTATAGTGAAATTAAATTAACTAAAGGATGTGAAAACAATGGAAAAGCTAATGAATTTATTTAAAGTGTTATCTGATGAAACACGCATGAGGATTTTAGTCTTGCTATATAATAAAAAACTTTGTGTATGCCAGATTCAAGGAATATTAGAAGAACCTCAGCCAAAAATTTCAAAGCATTTAGGTAAACTTCGAGATATGGGCTTTGTAAAGGATGAAAGGCAAGAACAGTTTATATACTATTACATTGACAAGGATAATGAGCTTCTTAAAGAGATACTGGAGAAAATAATTTTAAATTCAGAAAATTACGCTACGGTGCAAAAGGATTTAAAAAACCTCCAAAAGGGTGATGAATACGCTGAAATATTCAAAAATAAATGTAAACCTAATAGTTAATTTTATAGAAAAAACAAAAAATATTATAGAGGGAGGTGACTATGATGAATGTAATTTCGCAAATATTTACTTGGATCAATAATGAGATTTTAAAAATGACTTGGCTCTCAGATCTTATTAGAGGCCTTGTAGAAAACGTATTTGGATTATCAATTAAAGAAAGATTAGGTGGTAGTGTACATTTTTTTATCTATGACACTATAAAGATCTTTATACTATTATCGGTGTTGATTTTTCTTATATCCTATATTCAAAGTTATTTTCCACCAGAAAGAACAAAGAAAATTCTTGGGAATATTAAGGGGATCAAGGGAAATATACTAGGGGCATTACTTGGAACCATTACACCCTTTTGTAGTTGTTCTAGTATTCCAATATTTATAGGATTTAACTCAGCAGGGCTACCCCTTGGAATAACTTTTTCATTTCTAATATCTTCTCCTTTAGTAGATTTGGCATCATTATTAATTTTAATGTCTTTCTTTGGTGCTAAGATTGCAATAGCCTATGTTCTTGTAGGTTTGATTTTAGCTGTTATTGGTGGAACTATTATTGACAAATTAGGGCTTGAAAAATATGTAGAGGGTTATGTAAAAGAAATAGAAAATGTTGATGTTGAAATAACTGAAATGACAAGAGATGAGAGAATATCTTATTCAAAAGAACAGGTCAAAGATGTATTTCACAAGGTTTGGTTATATGTTTTAATTGGTGTTGGTATTGGCGCTACGATTCACAATTGGATACCTCAATCAATAATAGAAACTGTAGTTGGAAATAATAATCCTTTTGCAGTATTATTGGCTACTGCAGTAGGGATACCAATGTATGCTGATATATTCGGCACATTACCAATAGCAGAAGCATTATTTCAAAAAGGGGTAGGTATTGGTACAGTATTATCCTTTATGATGGCAGTAACAGCACTTTCATTACCATCAATCATTATGCTTAGTAAAGTTGTTAAGCCTAAATTATTAGTTATATTTGTGGCTATAGTTGCAACAGGTATAGTTATAATAGGATACCTATTCAATGCATTTTCGTTTATCTTTGTTTAAAAAAATTATAACCTTAAAAGGAGGAATTACTATGATAATTAAAGTTTTAGGTTCAGGATGTTCTAGCTGCAAAAAACTAGAGGAAAATACAAGAAAGGCAGTAACGGAGTTAGGTATTGAGGCAACTATAGAAAAGGTTACTGATTTTAAAAAAATTATGGCTTATGGAGTTATGAGGACGCCTGCTCTAGTCGTAGATGAAAAAGTAAAGATAATGGGCAGAGTGCCCTCATCTGACGAAATTAAGAAATATTTATAATTAAACTAGTAGATGCAGCTACATTAGTAGATAAGTAAAAGGTCCTAATTTTAGGACCTTATTATAAATAAGTTACATCATAATATTTAAATATAACGATGTATTGTAGGGAGCGTAATAGCGTATAATCCTTATTTACCAACAGCTATTGCATTGATAGTTATGAAGAGAATTAATAATAATTAGAAGAGGGTGCTTTTCAATGAGTAACTATATTTTGTATGGAACAACAATTTTATTACTTGTTATTTCATATTATAAAGACAAGAAAAAAACAAAAATGGCAATGAAAAAGGCATGGAAATCATTTGAAAATATTCTACCGGAATTTTTAGGTGTTATTATGCTTGTTGGAGTTTTACTAGCAGTATTAAATCCACAGGTAATATCAAAGATTATTGGAAATGATTCGGGATGGGTTGGAGTTATAATTGCAGCTATAGTTGGGTCTATAACCTTAATACCTGGGTTTGTTGCTTTTCCAACAGCAGCCATGCTACTTCAAAATGGGGCAGGGTATATGCAAATTGGTGTTTTTTTATCAACATTAATGATGGTAGGTATTGTTACTATGCCAGTTGAAATTAAATATTTTGGTAAGAAACTAACGATACTAAGAAATTTATTTGCTTTTATATTTTCATTTATAGTAGCATATATCATTTGGAAGGTGGTTTAAATGTATGGAAAGTTTATTTAAAAGATATAAATTCTTTATTATAACTGTAATAGCAGTAGGAACTGTTACTATTTTTAATACTAATCTTGGAATAAAATCCTTTAGCATTGCAGTCTATAGTTTTAAAGAAATGGCTCTTGTTATACCACCGGTTTTTGTACTTTTAGGATTACTTGATATCTGGGTTCCAAGAAAAACTATGATGAAGTACATGGGAGAAGAGTCTGGAGTTAAGGGTATAATTCTTTCAATAATTATCGGATCAGCGGCAGCAGGACCACTTTATGGAGCATTTCCTGTAGCAGCAGTTTTTATGAAGAAGGGGGTAAAATTTAGCAATATTCTTATTTTCATAGGAGCTTGGTCTACAACTAAAATACCAATGTTCTTATTTGAGGTATCTGCACTTGGAAGTAGGTTTGCAGTAACAAGATTATTGATTGATATTCCAGGCATAATAATTATTGCCTATTTATTATCAGCTTTTATTTCAAAAGATGAAATCAGTAAAATTTATAAGAATGCAGAAAACTTATAAGATAAAAATATTTTGTTAAAATCATTTAGAAGGGGAAGTTAAAATGGATAACCACAATCATAATCACGGCCATAGTCACGATGTTTCCAATGTAAAAGGAGCAAATTTTATAATAACTGTAATATTGAATCTGGGCATTACAGTAGCAGAAATCATAGGAGGAATATATTCAGGAAGTTTGTCATTAATTTCAGATGCTCTTCATAATCTAAGTGATGCCGTAGCTATAATAATTAGCTATGTGGCTATCATTATCTCTAAGAAAGATAATGATGAGCAGAAGACTTATGGATATAAACGAGCTGGAATATTAGCTGCAGTTGTTAATTCATCAGTGCTCATAGTTATATCAGTATTTTTATTTAAAGAAGCATATACTAAACTATTAAATTCAACAGCAATAAATGGATTTGTTGTTATTTGGGTGGCATTACTAGGATTAGTTGCAAATACCATAGGTGCTTTTTTATTACATTCAGGTTCCGAAGATAATATGAATATTAAATCTGCATATTTGCATTTATTCAGTGATGCATTATCATCCTTAGGAGTTGTAATTGCAGGAATTTTGATTTGTTTTTATGAAATCTATTGGATAGATGCAGTTTTAACAGTACTTATTGCACTATATATTTTGAAAGAAAGTTTTACTATAGTAAAGGATGCAATAAGTATTTTAATGCAGGGGGCACCAAAGGGAATTATATTAAATGGAGTGGTTGATTTAATTCTTGATATTGATGGCGTTGAAAATGTTCACCATGTTCATTTATGGAGTCTAGATGAAAATAATATAAATTTTGAGGCTCATGTAAATGTTAGAGATATGCTTGTTAGTGAAACACAGAAAATAAATAAGAAGATTATAGAAGAACTTCAGGAACATTTTGAAATAAATCACGTAACAATCCAATTTGAGTGTGATGGTTGCAGTGATGTAGGAATAATAAAAAAGAAAGGAAGGTCTTAATATGGGAAATAAGAATATAAATAAAAACAGTATTGTTTTGTTGTTGGGTTTGGCAGGATTTATTGTTATGGCAGATAACTGGGTGGTATCACCTATACTGCCAGCAATAGCTGAAAATTTAAATGTTGATATAGCAAAAGCAGGGTTATTAATTACGGCATATATGATTCCTTTTGGAATATTTCAAATAATATTTGGACCATTAGCGGATAGGTACGGTAAAAAACAAGTTATAACTTTTTCTATAATTATGTTTTCAATTGCAACCGGTCTATGTGCATTAGGAGCTTCACTAACTAATTTAGCAATATATAGAGGACTTACAGGGATTTTTGCAGCCTCAGTAATGCCAATTTCACTTGCACTTATTGGTGATATATTTCCTATGGAGGAGAGGCAACAAGCTATAGGAACATTTATGGGAATATCATTCTTAGGGCAAGGGTTAAGTATGGCCATAGGAGGTACTATAGCTTATTTTCTGAACTGGAGAGGCGTGTTTATAGCATATGCAGTCCTTGCATTAATACCAACGCTACTTTTAATATCAAATTACAGAAAATTACCTTCTGAGCAAAATCCTAATAGTGAAATATTAAAACCTTATTTTAAACTTTTATCTAATTCAAAGAGCTTATTTACTTATCTGATAGTTATGCTAGAAGGGATATTTATAATAGGAAGTTTTTCCTATACTGGTGCCTTTATAGCTAAAACCTATCACTATAATTACTTTAGTATAGGTATGATTTTAACTGCTTTTGGAATAACGTCTGTCATTGGAGGAAGATTAAGTGGAAAGCTTTCTGAGAAATTCGGTCAGAAGAAAGTATTAAGCACGGGACTACTATCTGCAGCAATTGCAGATATGATAATTTTCTATTTTGGTAGTAATATTTACTTGCTAATTTTAGGAATAGCACTACTTGGATTAGGATTTATTTTAACTCATTCAACGCTACTTACAAGGGCAACAGGATTTGCACAAAAAGCAAGAGGTGCAGCAATGTCATTAGTGGCATTTTGTTTCATGGGCGGCGGTGGTGTTGGAACTGCCATTGGTGGGAAAATTATAGTGGCATACTCATTAAATAGTTTGTTTATTATATATGGGATTGCATTATTTGCAACGTTTATATTGAGTACATTATTAATAAAAAATAAAGATATGGAGGAATTATAATGAATGAAAAGAATTTAAGTGGCGATGGCTATTCATTGGTAGTAAAGGAAGAAGTAAAGGGAACGGCTGGTTGTGGTTGTGTTCAATAAAACCTGATGAGATTAAAGTGGAAAAAGCAACTGTAAGCTGTGCATGTTCATCGAATGTAGGTCAGTCAACAATGCTTGGTAGTGTGAAGGCTGCAAATAACATCGGATATGATAAGGCATCATTACTATGTCTTGCGAGTATTTCAGCAGGTCTTGCCAATATTACAAATGGAGCAAAAAATGCAAAGGGAATTGTAGCTATAGATGGCTGTCCAATGAGTTGTGCTGAAACAACTTTAAAGAAAGCTGGCTTTGAAATTGACAAGCATATTATTGTTTCTAAGGATTTGGGAATATCAAAGAATTTTGATTTAAATTCATCAACTGATCTTGAGAAAATTTCTGAAGCAGTGGAAAAGGCAGTTTTAGAGGTCTATGATAAATAACAATTGTATAGATTATATTAGGGGGTGAATTAAATGAAAAGGACAACTAAAATTAGTATAATTATTGTTTTAATATTAAGTGTGATCGGAATCTGGGGATATAAAACATATGGTATAAAAAAAGTACCTAATGAGACTACAGAAAATATAGAAAGAGGTAAGCCGATGTTAGTTGACTTAGGAGCATCAACTTGTATACCGTGCAAAGAGATGGTTCCTGTACTTGCGAAGGTGAAAAAAATGTATGAGGGCAAGGCAGTTGTTAAGATTATAGATGTATATGAGAATCCCGAAGCAGCTAACAGGTATGAAATCAGGGTTGTACCAACTCAAATATTTCTAGATAAGGATGGGAATGTAGTATTTAGACATGAGGGCTTCTTCTCAAAAGAGGAAATTGTAAAAATATTTAAAGATATGGGAGTTGAATAAATGAATGAGTTTTTAAATAATTTTGGCGGTATGTTAGTAAATAATGTTTGGCTTGCTTTGATTATGTCCTTTGTTGCAGGGATAATATCTTCATTTAGTCCCTGTGTACTATCTACAATTCCATTAGTAGTAGGGTATGTAGGTGGGTATGCAGGAAAAAATAAAAAACTTGCGTTTAAATATTCACTTATATTTTGTGTTGGAATTGTAATTACATTTACTACCTTTGGAGCGCTTTCTGCAATACTCGGAAGATTTATGACAGGAATGGGAAAATGGTGGTATATAGTACTTGGAGCAATTATGCTTATAGTTGCACTTCAATTACTAGGTGTAATAGAATTTAAGAATAACTCATGCAAAATACCAAATAAAAGAGTAGGACTTCTGGGAGCCTTTTTCCTCGGAATACTTGGAGGGGTACTCTCCTCACCTTGCTCTACACCTGTACTAGTGGCTATTTTAGCTTTTGTAACTGGAAAAGGAAATATAATAGTAGGTATATTAATGCTACTTTTATATTCCATTGGTCATTGTACTTTGATTTTAATTGCAGGCACCTCGGTGGGCTTTGTGGAATCCATAAGCAATTCTAAGAAAACTTTACTTGTTGGCAAAATACTAAAAACTATATTGGCTATTATTGTTATGTTTTCAGGATTATACCTAATTTATACTGGGATATAGTAAATTTATATTGGTAAATATGAGAGGAAGATAAACTTCTGCTTCCCCTCTATATAGTCCTAGTTAGAAGCACCACATTAAAATATTTTTCATTCAACTTTACCTAATACAAAACTAACTAATAGTATGATAAATACTAATGAAGTAATCTTTACATATAAAAAATCCTTTTCCTGAAAAAAAATGATTATTGATACTCCTACACGAAAAACTGGCGTAAGAATAAGGACTAGTATCCCAGCCAATATTATTGAATATGATTTAAAGGATGTTATTCCTCTTAGTATTTCTAAAGGATTCGTAGGATAATAGTTACCAGTATAGCCACTTTTCCCTGTTATCAAGAACATACTAAACCCAATAAATATAATAACTGCGCTCAATAAGACTCCACCCCTAAGAAGGTTACTTATTATTATCTCCATTTGTTCTATTCTACTAGATTTTGTCATTAGAACTTAACCCCCAATCCTTTTATAATCATCTGGATGGATACAAACGTAAGTACAGGAGTAAAAATCATTCTTATGGTTTGACTTTTCAAATTTTCCATAATTTTTGCACCAATTGTAGCACCTATTAATACACCTAATGCAACTGGAGCAACAATTTTAGGATCAATATCCCCTCTCAATAAATATACTCCAGCACTTGCAGCCGCAGTTACGCCGATCATAAAATTGCTTGTGGCGCTGGAAACCTTTAATGGAAGTTTCATAAATAAATCCATAGCCATAACTTTAAATATTCCACTTCCTATTCCTAGAAGCCCTGATATTACCCCGGCAACATACATCATTCCAAAACCGCCATATACTCCGGCAACATTATATGTAATATCTTTTCTTAATGCTTTATCATGATATTCACCATTTAGTCTTAATTTATTAGCAACAGGATGTGCAGTAACTACTTCTGGTAGTTCTTGATTTTTCTTTTTAAGCATTGCTAAGGCTGAATAGAGTAAAAGTATACCAAAGATAACATAAAGATGTTTGGGATCAATTAAACCACTTATAAATGCGCCTGTTATTGCACCAATAGTTGTTGCTATCTCAAGAAACATCCCTATTCTCATATTTGTTATTTTGTCTCTTACATATGCAATAGCAGCACCACTAGATGTAGCAATTACAGAAACAATACTTGCTCCAATGGCGTACCTTATATCTATGCCAAATAATAATGTTAACGCAGGGGTTATTATTATTCCTCCTCCAAGCCCAAGAATAGATCCAAAAATACCTGCTATAACTGATATAAGAAAAATTTGAAAAGCAATTAGCGCCACTTGATCGTCTCCTTATTACATTTATTATTAATTTGATAATTATTTAGATTCTGTTTTTGTTCTATATTTTATAAAGATAAGAAACCCTACCCAAATTACAACACCAGCTAAACTTACTAATTGAGCGATTTTAAATGGCGTAATATAAATGGAATAGGTTATGACGTAAGTTCAGTTCAGTCTTGGGTTGGTGGCGTTCACTATGGCGTATCTGCGGGAAGCGACGCAACGGATAATTTTAATACCTGCCATGGTGATTCAAAAACACTCGATAAATTACCTGAGGCAGGGGTAGTGACAGGGTAATAGATAACTTCCTCTTTATATATAAGGGGAAGCTATCTGTTGTAAAGAACACTAATATGCCTTATGTTCATTGTGAATACCATAAATAAGAGGAAGGAATGATTTATTATCCCACCTACTATTAGCTAACGCCCCTAGATAGGTTAATATGCAAAAGACTGGGACTTGCTTGATTTCCCAAAGAAAGTGGCCTTAGATTGTAAGACCGTAGGTAAGAAAACTAGTGCTTTTTTTTAACGTCACAAGTTGAAATTCCTAAGACATCACTAACAGGGCAGTAACGAATCCAACCTGTTATTATTGGCGCGAGGCCAATAAACCCCCACCAGCTTTTGAAGTATAGACCTAAAAGAACGACTGTTACTCCAATTATAATTCTAACAATTTGCTCAGCTCTACCAACATTACATTTCATTTAAATCACCTCAAAGATATTTTGTTCAATATCTTTGAATGTAATGCACTTATTTGATGTATTCTACAACACCAATGATACATAGATTATCTCCCAACTCCAGTTCCAATAAAAACAGCTTTATAACCATCTCTAAATAGATCATCAAAATTGAGTACAGATCCAATTATTGTGGTTGGTCTAATCTTTATAACCATTTCATTATTTTAAATTTTCTTTAGCAACTTCTATTTCAAATCCATCTACAAAATTTTTTACATCCTTTAATTTAGTATTCTCTGAAACAGAATCTGGAATACCTAATTTCTCGTATACTTTTTCGATCTCAATTTTAGTTCCAATTGAAACCTCTTTTATTGTCATATATCCTTTAATTTCATCCACATTCAATTTTGATTCTGCTGTTATTTGCTTTGGAATTACTTCAAATACTCCAACTGTTCTACTTATAAATACGCCTGTAAAAAATAATACTATCACTAGTATAATTACAAATAAAGGTTTTAATGTCTTTTTTCCTATTTTATATTTTAAAGCGCCCTTCAATGGACAAGAAATTACACATATTTGACACCCGATACATTCTGTTGATGTTACCTTATCAACGTTTGCTACATCAATGTTCATTGGGCAACTTTTACTACATAAATTACAATTAATGCATATATCTTTATTTCTAACAATTTTACTTGGACTAATTTTTGAAATAATACTGTATATTGCCCCCATAGGGCAAAGGTATTTACAAAAGAATCTATCATAAAACATAGAACCCACCAAAATAATGACTAGTGTTATTGTTCCAATTAAATATTCAGTAGTTAAACTTGCAAATCCAGCTGGTATATGTCCATAAGCTGCCCATGGATCATATGGATCCATCCAAAGTCCTGCTGTTTTCCATGCAAAATATATAGTAACTACTAAAATAATATACTTTAAATATCTTAGAGGTTTGTCTATTACAAGCGGCATAATCAATCTCTTATGAAATATCTTTTTCCTAATTATTCCAAAGAATTCTTGAAGCGCTCCAAATGGACATATTAAACCACAAAAACTTCTTCTAAAGATTACTGAAATTATTAAAGTAATACCAAAAAGTATCATGGTACCTAAAAATATCTTTTCCAGAAAAGTCCCTCCGAATACCAGACAATAAAAAGTTTCCAATGCTCCATATGGACACAATGCATGTATTGAAGGAGCTACCCCTCCGCCTTGGGCCTGATGTAAATAAGCCTCTCTTGTAACCATAATAAGAAAAAATCCTAATAATACCCACCTTAAATACTTTACATACTTATTACTTTTCATAATATTCCCCCTACCACCATTTTATTCTCTTTTTATTTCTTCTAGAATTTTAAAATAGTCCTTTGAATTAATTTCGCCTTTTACATATCTATCTACTAGTGTTATTACTGACGAATTTGTTACTTCTAATCC